>CAMQEO010000026.1 GCA_946999785.1 uncultured Atopobium sp. | reverse complement strand
ACACGCTTGTATAACAGTTTTGTTCTGCAAGCATAATTTTTCGCTGAAAAAGTATCGATGTGTATCCCTGCACAAATCCGCGTGGAGTTTCTTTATTGGTAAGACACGCAATATGACGATGACCAGCCAAGATAAGCTCGGCGCTTAGATCGTGCGCAAGTGTTTGAAAATCAATACTATAGTTGTGCTCGCCACCATCTTTGGCAAGTTTGAGCACCTCAATGTCGTGCTTCACGCAAAGATTGTCTATAGTTGTGTTAGTAGGAGTCTGCATAGTATTGAGCGGCTCCCAGATGAGCGCGCTTATATTTGATTGTATAAGCTCTGTGATTACCTGCTCTTCACGGGACTCTTCGCGGGTGTATATCACAAGGGTAGATATGTGATGCTTCTGTAGCGCTTCTATTATGCCTGATACCAAGCACATATTCTCTTTTGTCTCGCGCACACAAACACCTACAAGCCATGTGTTTCGTTGCGCGGTAATACGTGCATAAGGGGTGTAATGATATTTTTTAATGGTATCTAATACTACAGCGCGTGTTTGACTGCTAATATTTTGGTCTTTACGGTTAAGGATTTTTGAAACGGTTGTTGGCGAAACGCCTGCTAATTTCGCTATATCTTTAATGTTCATGGTATTCCTTAGAACGTTTATCGCCCATGCTCGCCACGGTAAAACCTCAAGCCTCAATGCCTAAGAGTGCTCGCTTTATGTTACCAGTAAAAAACTTCAGGTGCTTATACTTTCTTAAGAAATATACCGTTGGCAGAATAAATGGAGCCGCTCGTGGATGTGCGTGTATGGCGAGTTTTTGCATGCGACTAGTATAGTAAACAAGATTAGGAAATGATTTTCCTATACGCAAAAGATTACATCGCATGGGCAACTGATAACATAAGTTTTACATGCAGCCACAAACGGGCGTAGTGCTGTGTGTTATAGATTGCGCGTGCAGTGTTACAAGGCATGGTGATGTATGAGTAAAGTTGTGGTGCTAGGCAGCATCAATATGGATGTGTCCATAGAATCAGACAGAATGCCGTTAGAAGGCGAAACGCTTTCGGGCAACAATTTGCTTATCAATGCTGGAGGAAAAGGCGCAAATCAAGCGGTAGCGTCTGCGCGCACAGGAGTTCATACGCACCTTATTGGATGTGTGGGAAATGACAGCTTTGGTAATGAACTGCGTGCCAGCATGGCTCAATCGGGTGTTGATATTCAAGAGGTAACAACAACCTCCTCAACAACTGGCATGGCAATTGTCCTGCGCTCTCATGGAAACAACAGGATTATCATTAATCACGGTGCAAATGGGTTTGTTACACCCGAATTTGCACATGCAGCGCTTTTGCGTACCGCAGAGCCGGGTGACATTTTTTTGACGCAATTTGAGTCCCCAGCACAGGCGGTGGAGTCATCCATAGAGTTTGCGCATGCTCATCACATGACCACAGTTGTAAATCCGTCTCCCGTCCGTGCTCCTAAGTCATCTTTGTATAAAAGTATCGACATTTTATGCCTTAACGAAACCGAATGTATGAGTTTATTTGACATTAATCCAACCATGGACGCCTCTACTATGTGTGCGCTTACCAATGTTTTGCAACTTGGTATGAAAACTTTGGTTGTAACATTGGGCGCTGCGGGATGTTTGCTTGTTTCGGACCAGCACCAACTCTTTGCGCCGGCATATTCGGTAAGGGCCTTGGATTCAACAGGTGCTGGTGACACCTTTGTTGGTGCAATGAGTGCTTGTCTTGCAAAAGGCGCAAACATAAAGCAAGCAATAAACTTTGCTCAAGCTGCTGCAGCCCTTTCAGCAACTCGTGTTGGCGCACAAGTGTCTATTCCAACTTATGACGAAGTTGAAGCGTTTCAGGTACAGCACAATGAGAGCAAACCAATCAGTTGTATATAAGGATTGTGTCAACTTTATTGCTTCGATGAGTGTAATAAGACTTGTGCTACAAAGGGTGTAGTACTAAGCATCAGAGCTTTTAGGCTATAGAGATCATAGATATATCATCGTTGAAAGGAAATGTTATGGCGAAAACACCAATTATTTTGGACACCGATCCAGGTGTTGACGATGCTGCTGCCATAGGACTTGCTCTTGCATCTGATACCACAGATATAAAGCTTATTACTACCGTTGGTGGTAACGTGACGCTTGAAAATGTAACTAATAACGTACTTAAGCTTTTGCATTTTTGGCACGCGCATGTTCCGGTTGCAAAAGGAGCTCAAGGTCCACTTGTGCGAGAGCTTACAACCGCTGCAAATGTTCACGGCGAATCGGGCTTAGCAGGATATGAGTTTGTAGGTCAGGCAGATGAGTGTTTGCTCGATGACGCAGCTCCTGTTGCCATGCATAAAGCGCTTCATGCAAGTAAAGAGCCTTTGACCATTGTGGCAATAGGACCTCTTACCAATGTTGCGCTTTTGTTGCGCGTGTATCCTCAAGATCAAGAACTTATTAAACGTATTGTAATTATGGGCGGAACATGCACACGCGGCAATAAGGGCGTTTTGTCCGAGTTTAATATTGCTACCGACCCCGAGGCTGCAAAAATTGTCTTTTCATCGGGTATTCCTTTAGCTATGGTTGGTCTTGATATTGGTTGGAAGGCAACGATTCCCGCAAACGACATTCAGACAATTAAAACGTTTGGCAAAACAGGTAAAATGGTATACGACTTGTTCAGTCATTATCGTTCGGGCTCAATTAATACAGCGCTTAAAATGTACGATCCAACAGCTATGGCTTACTTTCTTAAGCCAGAATTTTTTAAGGTTGAAAAAACCTTTGTTGACATCGAGCTTGCAGGCACGCTTACCGCTGGCTGTACGTTGGTTGACTTTAGAGGTTATCTGCATGGAGAACCCAATGTTGATGTGTGTACCGATATTGATGTCGAAGCATTTCGTTCGTGGTTTGTAGAACAACTTAGTATATGTGAGCGTAAACGTGTTGAAGCTTCAAAATAATTAATGTTTGTGCATATGCATTTACCGTAACGTAAATTTTTGTACATCGTGCACATGCATGCGTGGTAAGGAGAGTGGTATGGAGCTTATAGTAATGTATGTGATAGCAGCGCTATCCATCTGTGTCATCGGCTATATGTTGGTAAAAAAGATGGACATCAAAATTACGCTGTTTATTATTGGTTTAGTGCTTATGTATGTTGCTATCGCAACGGGTCATGGATTAGCGATTAAAGATTTTAAGCCGAGTTCAACCCCACTTTTAGATCCTTTGCTTGCCATTATTGTGATGTTTAAGTCAACGCTTACAGGGGCAGGCCTTGTTATGCTGTTTTTAGGTGGCTACACCTCATATATGAGCTCAATCGGCGCCAATGATGCAACCGTAAGTGCGCTCGCGAAACCTCTTAATCGTGTTCGTTCACCATATATTTTGGTACCAATTGTCTATCTGTTGGGTAACGTTTTGTCGCTCGTTGTTCCAAGTGCATCAAACTTGGCAATTATTTTGCTTGCAACGTTATATCCAGTGCTTAGGAAGTCAGGGATGTCAGCTTTGACTGCGGCTGCGGTTATTGCAACAACAGCAACTATTATGCCAACGCCTTTAGGCGCCGATAATGTTGCTATTACAGCAGAGTTGGCAAAATATCCAATGTTTGAAAATCTCACAGTCTCTCAATATGTTTTTGGATATCATGCATTGGTATCTATTCCTACACTTATTTTTATGGCAGTTGTTCATTACTTTTGGCAAAAATTTATGAGCAAGCGCGCTGCTCAAACAACTGTTGCACAAACTTCAAATACATCCTCAGATCAAGCTGATGAGGTTTCGGGTACTGCGCGTCAAACTTCACAGCAAAGTTCCAACACAAAAGCCAATGAGCTTACAGGCATTTTCCATGTGCTTTACGCGGTTTTGCCTCTCTTGCCGATTGTTCTTTTAGTTGTGGTTTATATTGCACAGATTGTATTAGGCGTATCTATAAAAATGAGTGTTGAGCTGGCAACTCTTGTTTCATTTGTGTTTGCAATCGCTTGTGATGCGCTTAGGTGTAAGGATATGCATGAAGCGCTTGGCAAAACCGAAACCTTCTTTAAGGGAATGGGCTCGATGCTGCCTATTATTGCTTTGTTGGTTGCTGCCATGATTTATGTTGTTGGGCTTAAATCTATTGGCCTTATTGCTTCGCTCCAAGCAATGATGACTGGTATGAGTGGTAATGGTTTAGGATTTGTGCTTCCGCTTATTTTGGTTGGACTTACTGCTCTTATCGTGCTGCTTTCTGGTTCGGGCGTTGCACTCTTTTACGCAATGGTTCCGCTTATTCCAGCCCTGGCTCAAGCAGCAGGAATATCACCTATTGCTCTTTCCATACCTATGGGAATGGCGGGCAACTTGCTGCGCGCGGTATCTCCCGTTTCTGCAGTTATTATGATTGTATCGGGCACTACCAAGACCAATCCTATCGACGTAGTAAGGCGCGTCAGTGTGCCTATGCTTTTGGGTTGTGTATTTATGTTCGTTCTTTCGATGATACTGTTTATCTAGAAAGGCATATTTACTTTACGTTGTCAAATGTAAAGTTATCAAACATATGTGACAAACAACGCCTATATTACGCTTGTAGTATAGGCGTTCCTGTTGTGCGCAGCTTTCTAAGCACAGCTTCGTCATCGCAGTTGGTAATTATGGCCGAAAAATCGGTTATAGTTGCAAAGCGATACTGTTCTTCTCGATTAAATTTGTCTTTATCTGCCAGCAAGAAGGTATATGAAGCATTGTGGATAACTTTTTCTTTTACAGCTCCGCCGTCAATATTGCCACATGATACAGCCATTTGATCCAAATCTATGCTGCCTGCGCCAATAAACGCTTTAAGGAATAAGAGCGGTTCGAGTAAGCTGATAGTTTCGGATCCCACAAAACCATTGAGCGTTATGTTAAGAAAACCACCTGTTGCAAGCGTTGTAATGTGCGGCGCGTCAGAGAGAATTTTAATAACATCTAACATATTGGTGGTCGCAATAACACGTTTATTTCCTTGTGCCAAAAGCCGTGCAAGTTCTATGTTGATACGCGATAAATCCAAAAAAATCGAATCACCGTCGTTTATTTCCAAGTAAGCGCGCTTTGCAACTGCCCATCTGTTGGTGTCAGTATGATCTTGCGTGTTTGAGTCCTGCGCTGTTTGTGGCTCAGGTGAAAGTGCATGGTTAAGTGAAGGTATAAGCTCGTCAACGCGCTGTTTTGTACGCTGACTGTCAGGGCGAGTAGAAAGTTTGGAATCAACACTGGGATGTAAAAAATTATTAAGCGCACTCACATCAGCACTCTTAAGTGCACCACCATACACACGCTTGCATAAACCGTGTTTATCAAGATATTGAAGATCTTTACGAATGCTGTCACAGCTAACTCCATAATGGGCAGCTAGATCTTCTACTTCTACACGGCCTTGTCTATCGAGCAGGCGCAAAATCTCTGCATGGCGTTCTTTTCGGAACAACGTTTCCTCCCTTCTCGTCCAGACAATTTAAGTGTAGCGTACTTTGCGAAATGATTTATATTTTCTTGCGCCCTACACGTTTATTCAATTTCTTGTAAATGTAAAAAGTAAACATAAAAAGTAAACATAAGAAGTAAACATAAGAAGTAAATGTAAGAAACCTCGATTACGCACAAATCCTCAAGGAGAATTTGCACACAAAAGTTGATGATCGTCTTGTGTATACACAATATTAAAGCTTATGTTGCACATCAAAAGAACTATGGGTGTTTGGACAAGTTAGACGTACTTTTGCGCGTGAAATAAGACCGCTGACGGAAAATTAGGAAAGAACAATAAAAAAATGTGTCAATATTACGAACTAGTTGTTACACTAAAAACTGTCTTAAACGACGGTTTTCATATTTTTGCACGTACACAAACTATTTGAAGGAGTTTATGCATGACCATGAAAGAAATGCTCAAGCTGAAAAACATACAAATTGTTTCGGCGTGCAAAGACTGGGAAGATTCTATTCACGTTGCTGTCCAGCCGCTTGTGGATGATGGTAGTGTTACGAGTGCCTACATTGATGGGATTATTGCAAACGCGCATGAATTTGGGCCATATTTTGTTTTAACTCCCGATCTTGCACTGTTGCACGCTCGTCCTGAACAAGGTGTTATACATCAGCAGCTTGCAGTTACGGTGGTGCGTGAAGGAGTTGTCTTTAAGGAGGGCAATGCTCCTGTTCGTGTTTTGGTGACACTTGCTGCGCAAAATCCTAACGATCATATTGACGTTATGCGTATTCTTGCAACCATGTTTGCTTGTGAGGCAAACATTACCAGCATTGCACAAGCTCAAACAACACAGGAAATTTACGATTTATTTATCAGCGCTTCAGTGTAAGGCGAGCACATTGCCTGTGTTGGTAAAGCAGTAGTAACACAGCAGATAAAACAGTGCCGGCTATGCGCTTTACATAAGAAGCTCGTGATAAATCCAATTATTGTGTGCGGCATTTTTCGTAAAGTGCGCATACATAGAGAAAGGAAGTCAGATGGCAGTACTTGAGGTTATCATTAACATCTTGTCTACACCTGCTATTCTTGTAGGCCTGCTTGCGTGTTTAGGCTTGTGTTTGCAAGGAAAACCAGTTGAAGACATCGTTAAAGGTACGCTTAAAACCATTGTTGGTTTCTTGGTGTTAAGTGCGGGCGCAGGTTTTTTGGTGGGAAACTCTCTAACGGGTTTTGGCCAAATTTTTAACTATGCGTTTAATATGCAAGGTGTTGTACCAAATAACGAAGCCGTTGTTGCCGATGCGCTTAAGAATTTTGGTGTGAGCTCGGCGGTTATTATGGCAGTAGGAATGGTTCTTAATATTGTTCTTGCTCGTTTTTCACGCATGCGCTACATTTTCTTAACAGGTCATCACACGCTTTATATGGCATGCATGATTGCGGTTATTTTAGGTGGTGCAGGCCATCTTGAAGGTTGGATGCTCTATCTTGCAGGCGGTTGCTTGCTTGGTTTTATTATGGTGCTATCACCGGCATATTGTCAGGTAACGTTTAGAAAAGTAACGGGAAGCGATTCAGTGGCGCTTGGTCACTTGGGTGGTCTTGGTTACTGGCTTGCTGGTATGGTTGGTCGCTGCTTTGCCAACGATCCTCATCGCAAAAGTACTGAAGAAATCAACTTTCCCAAACGCCTCATCTTTTTACGTGATACAACGGTTTCAATTGGCTTAACGATGGTTATTTTATTCTTAGTGGTAACAGGTATTGCTGTTGCGCGCGGAATTTTAACCGAAGGTCCTGCATTACTCGCTGCAGATCCCAAAGCATTTGACGCTCAATTTGGCGCATTAAAAGGACTTATGAACATTGGTTCCGAAACAGTTAACAACTGGATCGTATGGGCCATTACAGGAGGCTTGAGCTTTGCTGGTGGTGTCTACATCATCTTAAGTGGTGTTCGTCTTATTATTGGCGAAATCGTTCCTGCTTTCAAAGGTATTGCCGATAAGCTGGTTCCAGGTGCCAAGCCTGCACTTGACTGTCCTGTTGCCTTTACATATGCACCCAATGCGGTGACCATTGGATTTATTAGTTCATTTGTTGGCGGTATTGTGGGGCTGTTTATCCTTGGTGGATTAAACGCTATGATTCCTGTTGCTCTTATCTTGCCGGGTGTTGTTCCTCACTTCTTCTGTGGTGCTACCGCAGGTGTATTTGGTAATGCAGAAGGTGGTGTAAAAGGTTGCGTTGCTGGTGGCTTTGCGCACGGTTTGCTTATTACATTCTTGCCAGCCATCTGCATGCCAGTGTTTAACGCTCTTGGCTATACAGGCGCAACTTTCTCCGATGCCGACTTCTCTTGGATGGGAATCGTATTTGGTAATATTATAAATTATGCAAATGGTTCGCTCTTAATGCTTATTTGTGTCGTAGTTTACATTGCTCCTATTTTGTACAACTTCCTTGCGCCTAAACCAAAGACGCAGGCGTAAGAATTTTGTTACAGCGACGCTAAGAAGGCTTTGGCGATTGTTTAACATCAAGCGAGGTCAGCTGGCCTCGCTTGTTTTATCGGACGGACTTATAAAGGTACAAGCACACAAATGTATTGTGTTATATCTCTGTTTAACTCAAGCGCAAACATGTGTTCAATAAAGTTCAGAGATAATAATAGTGTAATAAGGTTACAGCCCTGTGATATGGTAGGTATAGAGGGCGTCCAAATAAATTGTAAGGGGTTGCTATGAGTGTACATAAAATTTTATGTTGTTGCGGTTCCGGATTGGGTTCAAGCCTTATCGTTCATATGAATGCGGAAGACGCTGTTAAAAAGCTTGGTCATCCCGAAATTGAAGTGGATCATACTACTATTTCTGACATCAATCCTCAAGCTGCCGATTTATTTATTGTTGGCAATGATTTAAAGGATTTTATGCAAGGTATTCCCGATGAGAAAAAAGTAGTTCTTATCAATATTTTAGACAAGGCAGAGCTTGAACAAAAGCTGGCACAACATATCGGATAATCGTTGTCTTGTGTGTAAATAACGTATAACAGCTAGATATATAGAGCGTGCAATACAGTGACAGAACAGGAGTGCTCCGTGGAGGATAGGGAATATAAAAAAATTAAGCTTTTAGCAACAAAAATTCGTCGTGATGTACTTGCAATGCTTCAGCATAGAGGCTACGGCCATATTGGCGGTTCGCTTTCATTAGCCGATGCCTATGCTGTGCTTTATGCTAAACATTTGCGTCATCGTCCTGATAATCCTCACTGGGAAGACAGAGATCGTATTGTTTTGTCAAAAGGACATGCAGGTCCCGTTATGTATTCAACGCTTGCCGAGCGCGGATTCTTTCCTAAGGAGTGGCTCTTTACCTTAAATGATGGTGGAACGCGCCTGCCTTCTCATACCGATCGTCTTAAAACGCCTGGTGTTGATGCAACAACTGGTTCTTTGGGCCAGGGAACTTCGCTTGCAGCTGGTATTGCCTATGCTCTTAAGAAGAAGCATTCTTCCCGTAATACCTACCTTTTTGTGGGTGACGGTGAGCTTAACGAAGGTCAGTGCTGGGAAGCGTTTGAGTTCATTGCTGCACATCGCCTTGATCGCTGTATTGTGTTTATAGACGACAACAAAAAGCAGTTAGATGGTAGAACTAAAGACATTCTTGAACCCTTTGACTATGTAGACAAAATGCGCGCCTTTGGTTTTTATACACAAAAGGTTAATGGTCAAGATATTATTGCGCTTGATGAGGCAATTACTCGTGCAAAAGACCAGCATAATCAAGCCAATGCTATTGTGCTTGACACCATTAAAGGTGCTGGTGTTCCTTACTTTGAAGAAACCGAAATGAATCACTCGATGAAATGGAATAACGACGAAATCAATAAAGCTACCGATGAAGCGATTGCGCGCTTTGACCAAGAAATTGCTGCGCTTGCCTATGCGCTCGAAGGGGAGAGTCTTCCTTGCGCTTGTAGCGGCCTAGACGATGGTAAAAGTTCTTGCGCCACACAAAATCTTTCTTAATATGAGTAGCTACGGAGAGTGAGGAATAATGTTTAAACTTGCAAAAGATTGTAGAAGCGCAGGAAAACCTTATCGTGATGCGGTTGTTGATACGCTGCTTGACTTGATGAAAACAAATGATCGTGTTTTATGTTTTGACGCAGATTTAGGCGGAGCAAGCGGAACGCTTAAAATTCAAAAGGAGCTGCCCGAACAGTTTGTAGAAGTTGGTATTGCCGAACAAAACATGATGGGCATGGCAGCGGGTATGTCGTCTGAGGGATATATTCCATTTTGTCATACCTTTGGACCTTTTGCTACCCGTAGATGTTTTGACCAAATTTATTTGTCTGGTGGATATGCGCACAACACCATCAATATTTGGGGCTCAGACCCCGGCTTTACTGCAGGAGCTAACGGAGGAACTCACACAACTTGGGAAGATATGGCTCTTATGCGCATGATTCCAGGTTCAATTATTACCGATGCAGCAGATCCCGTACAAATGGAGTGGATTATCCGCACGTTTGCAACTTTGGAAGGCGTACACTACGTAAGATCGGGAAGAAAAGCCTCGTATAGTATTTATGAGAGTGGTTCTACCTTTGAACTTGGACGTGGAAATGTTCTTCAAAAAGGTAGTGATGTTCTTATCATAAGCGCTGGTCAGTTGGTTAAAGATGCGCTCGATGCTGCAGAAGAATTAGAAAAACAAGGCTTGTCAGTAGAAGTTATTGATATGTTTTGCATTAAGCCGCTTGATAAAGAACTGGTGTTAAGCGAAGTTGCAGGGAAACGCGCTGTAGTAACTTTTGAAAATCATAGCGTTAACGGTGGCTTGGGATCAAGTGTTGCCGAAACTCTTGTAGAAGCGCAAGTATGTGTTCCATTTAAGCGTATTGGGGTAAATGAGCAGTTTGGTCAGGTGGGCACTGCCGATTGGCTTCAAAAAGAGTTTGGCCTTTGTGCTTCAGATGTGGTAAAGACAGTTAACGCTTTGTTGGCGCGCTAACCTGTTTTGATGTAGGGTTTATCTTTGCGCAAACATGTGAATTATGTATTTACGAGCTTAAGTATAAAAGTAATTAAGAGCAGATAAAACGCACGTTGCATGTTGTGACGTGCGTTTTTATAAATGAATTTATACCGACATATCAACTTATGATTTATACTGATGTACATAATTATTAAGAACATTATAACTTTCGTGATAAGGGTTTACCATGCAAGATTTTCACCCCGTCATTATTGGCTCTGACATAGGTACGTATGCACTCGCACGGTCGTTTCATGAAGCATACGGCAAAACTTCCTCGGTAGTGGCTTCTCAAATTCTAGGACCAATCGCTCATTCTCGTATTATTCAGGTGTTCTTAGAGAAAGATTATGTAATGCACGATGTGCCCTACTCGGCACTGGTGCAAGCGTTGCTGACATTGGGTCCTCAATTACAGCGCACGTTTGCGGGCCAAAAATTGTTGCTGATCGCCAATGCAGATACCTACGTAAGAGATTTAGTTTCACATTACGACGTGTTAAGTACATACTACACTTTTGCAGCGCCTTCGTTTAGTTTGTTGCAACAGGTAAATGATAAGGAAGTTTTTCCTTCTCTCATAAAACAATATGGGCTTCAAACGCCGTTGTCGTGTTCGGTTGATTTGGCCGATGAACCTCGTGCAGTATTAGACCAGATTATGGACAATCATGAACTTGCGGTAAATTTTGCAACGCATGCGCTCATTTTAAAGCCCGTGTTAAGTTCTGGTTATGAGAAGCTTTCATGGCCTGGTAAATATAAGGTTTATACAGCACATTCACAAGACGAATTATTTCGTATTATAAGCGATCTTCATGTTCACGCACTTGAACACGAAGAAGTAAGGCACTTTTTGGCTCAGCGCCGCGTTGAAGGTAACGATAGCTATAATTTGTCAATAACGGCTTATGTAGACGAATCCAACCGCGTAACACTGTTGGGATCGGCGCACGTTTTGCTCGAAGATCATGTACCCACAGCGTTGGGCAATCCCGCATGTATGATAACGGAAAGTTATCCAAAGATATACCAAAAAGTTTGCAACTTCTTAACGGGTATTCAATGGCGAGGTTTTGCAAATTTTGATCTTAAAATAGATGAGCATACGCACGAACTGTACTGTTTTGAAATGAATCCGCGCATTGGTAGAAATTTGTATTACAATACCGCATCTGGTCTTAATCCCATGCGCGTGTTGGTGGCAGATATGATTGAGCATCGTGCTATAGAAACGCAGCGTCTAAAAAAGAGTATTTGTTATAGTGTTTTACCGCCTCGTCTTGCGCTCCGTTATTTGGGAGATTCAAGTGAGCGCGCCTTACGCACTCATATAAGAAGAGGTAGCGTCTATAATCCCCTGTATTACCCCTTTGAATTTGACATAAGTAAGCGCGGTCTTCTCCGTTTTGCCTATGTAAGCATTGCTTATCTTAATTACTGGCGCAAGTTTTATCGAGATTTTCCGCCGTCAGTTGCTAAAACAACAGGTACTACGTGGTTGGACACAACAGACATCACTCTGTAAGACTTCCCATGTGAGGTTGCAAAAACTCTTTACTATCATAAAAACAGGTTGGTGAGTCTAGGGATACAAAAGCCCCTGCCGTACAATACGACAGGGGCTTACATATGCGTAATCAAGCGCGCACGCTCATGCAACGGTGCAATTAAAACTTAACCTCGGGAACATTGCGTGCACTTTCGCTTGTAACAGCAAAGCCTTCGCGTTTGCCAAAGTGGAAAAGTCCTGCAAAAATAACGCCAGGAAACGTGGTAATGGCGTTATTAAACATAAGTACACAATCATTAAAGCTCATGCGCGCATAGCTAATTTTATCTTCGGTATCGCTTAGCTGAGATTGAAGCTGCTGAAAATTGGCATTTGCTTTAAGGTCGGGATAGCTTTCCGCAACGGCAAACAAATGTCCAAGTGTTTGCGTAAGCGTGTTAGAGGCATCCATCTTTTCTACGGGAGTAGCTGCGCTGTTAACAGCTGCGCGCGCGGCAATAACGTTTTCAAGTGTCTTTGATTCGTGAGCTGCATAGCCTTTTACGGTTTCAACGAGATTAGGAATAAGATCGTTTCTGCGTTGAAGCTGTGTATCAATAGTTTGCCATGCGTTGTCGCAACGGTTGTTCAGCT
>CAMQEO010000025.1 GCA_946999785.1 uncultured Atopobium sp. | reverse complement strand
GGGGTTTTTTGATTGGCGAGATGTCATAATTTGCTTCCTTTCACGAAGTAATCTACGCAATCAAAAAATAATTATAGTCATCTCTCTATAAAAAGTTTAGCGTAAAATGGTATCGTAATTAATATTTTTCTTCTTTATGAGGCTATCTATGATTTTAGCGTCCACATCACCACGTAGAAAAGAGATCCTCAACCACGTGGGAATATATCCAAAGATTATTCCTTCAAGTTGTGACGAGCGCGCATACCCAAACGAAAAACCACTTGATCTGGTACAGCGATTAGGGCATATGAAGGCGCATGCGTGCCCGTGTACAAACACCTCAACATGTATACTTGCCGCTGATACCATTGTATGGACGCAAACAGGAAAAATACTAGGTAAGCCACATGACGATAACGACGCCGCTTATAAGCTGCGCTTACTTTCCGGCGATATGCACCACGTATCAACTGCCGTATCAATACTGTATCAAGGAAAAGAAACCTCATTTGTATCTACGACAGATGTTTGGTTTTATACACTGAGTGACGAGGAAATAGACGCATACATCCAAACGGGCGAGCCACGCGATAAAGCAGGTGCCTATGGAATACAAGGACTAGGTGGATCGCTTGTTGAACATATCGAAGGTGACTATTATACCGTGGTTGGACTACCTATCGCACGCGTTGTAAGGTGCTTGAGAAAACTTGGTGTCAAGCTTACTTAAATATAAAGGGTGACACAAAATGAGCAAAGCAGCTTATACTAGCTGTGTATATCAGCGATGCATATACACAGCTACACACGCAAACTCGTATATTTTTAGTTAAATTTAACTAATTTTTGAGCAATACGATATATACCAAGCGTTACTTTTCCACCAGCAGACGTTGGAAGATTAGTGAATGTTCCAACCAAACCATGGCGAGCATGACGATACATACGCTCGTCAAACTCTTTAAACTCACGCCAGGTACGCCGCAACTCATCCATAGCGTCACGGTGATCTGAAATCCTTGAAAACACCGACAAAACAGCCATAACAATGGTAAGATGGTCAAGCATATACGCACGAAGACGCTGACAAGAAACATCATCGTATAAGTGATACGCATGAATCATAACATCGACAACACGCTGTTGATGGTCAATGCGCGACGCCAAAACTTTTTCGTTAACCGATTGATCATCGCGTCCAATAAAATAACGATACAAATCAACGTCTAGATAATACAACGTTTTACAACGTGGAAGTGGCACGTATGCATAAATGTTATCAACGTAGAATGTGTGAGCAGGCATAGGTAAGCCACCGTCTTGCAAAACATCGCGACGATAGCATAAAGAGTGCATAAGAAGATACTGAGTAAGATTAAATCTTCCAATTTCATCCCAAGAGAAAATACGATCTTTGGGTAAAACACCTGCATAATTTATAGTGTTAAATGTGTCGTCTTCTACGTGTTCATATACATAATTGCTAATAACCAAATCAACACGAATGTTATTAGTAATGAATGAACGAAGTAAATTTAAGAGCTTCTTTAATGCATTGGCATCAAGCCAGTCATCTGAATCGACCACTTTATAATATACGCCATCTGCCTGCTCAAGCCCCTTAAGCACCGCCATACCGTGGCCACCATTTTCTTGATGGACAGCCTTTACAAGATTGGGATACTTTTTTTGCCAATCGCATGCAATTTCAAAGGTGTTATCTTTAGTGGATCCATCGTCAACAACAATGACTTGAACGTCATCTGCATAATCAGAACCTTCAAGAATAGAAGAGATACAGTGATTCATATATTCGGCAGAGTTAAAACAAGGAATACCGAAACTTAATGTCTTTTGCATAGAATAACAGCTCTTTCTCTCTTACTAGCCTAGCATTTTTATGAATCATGCACTAATCATATGTGCATTAAACGCATATACTATAAATCATACACTATCTAACAGCAATCGTCACTGTTTACGAACGATGTTCGATCATTTTGTCAGAAAGCTCCAATGCAGACGAAACAACGCCATCCATATCAAAGTAGCGATACTCAGCTAAACGACCCACAACATGGAAGTTAATGATGGAGTCAACGCGCGTGCGGTAACGCTTATACAGCTCGATATTTTGAGGCTCGTTGATTACATAATAGGGTGTCTGACCAGACAATGGCTTATATGCCTTGGGATACTCTTTAAGAATCGTTGTTTTACCTGCAAGTTTTTGACCGGTCATGTGCTTAAATTCGGTAATGCGTGTAAAATCTTCGCTCACGGTATAATTAACGGTTGTTGCAGGCTGAAATTCATCCATATCAAGCGTTTCAAACTTCATATCAACTGTTCTATAAGGTAAAGAGCCCAAATCCAAATTAAACAGTTCGTCTAAAGCACCAGTATAGATAACCTCACCTGCGTAGGGTTTATCTTGAACATAAATTTCGTTATCACAAACATGCATAAGATCTAAAGCATCAACATCTACAAACACATTGATGAGATCGTGATCAAGCATGCTCTCAAATAAAGAGGTATAGCTTTGAGCAGGCATACCCTGATGTGCAGCCAAAGGAAAGTAGCGATCATCATCACCAATAAATACTGGCACGCGCCCCATGACAGATGGATCAATTTGATCAGGCGTTTTGCCCCACTGCTTCATGGTATAATGCAGAAAAACGTTTTCGTAGATGTAGTCTGCAACTTCGTGCAGATCCTTATCACCACGTTTACGCAATTCCATAATGGGAACTTTTTTGTCTTTTCCAAATGTTGCTACAAGCTTTTGATAAAGTTCTTCGCCACGTGCATCGCCAAATGCAACTTTAAGAGATGCGTGATTAAACGGCACGGGCATATATTTACCGTACACATTTGCAAGAACTTTGTGCTGGTATAGAGTCCATTCGGTAAAGCGTGACAAAAAGCTGTCCACACGCTCAGAATTGGTGTGATAGATATGCGGACCGTACTTATGAATAAGAATACCCGCATCGTCTTTACAATCATATGCATTACCTGCAATATGATCTCTTCGCTCGATAACGCCTACACGCCAACCACAAGCTTCTGCAAAGCGGCGGGCGCATACAGCTCCTGCAAAACCAGCTCCAACAATTAACGCGTCATAGGAAGACGCATCAAAATTTTGAGGTAAGCCCGATTGTAAATTCATAAGCTAACATCCTTTCGATCTTACAGGCGCAGATATCGCGCGTGTAGTACATAATGCATGCAACCGGTCTGCATGCGTAGCTAAAAAAGTAACAACCAAACACATTCATCATATATACGTACGGCAGGTAACGCTTAGCGCGCAAACCAAACCGTCTAAAGAACGCTCAACAGCAATTTTCTTATTTACTTATCTCATTTTAGCATGGAGCTTTATAATGAGCATGACATAATGAGCATGTGTAATGTTTTACCATATTTTACGCATGTCATTATGTAGTGTTTATCCTTTGTGTATCACTTGAGGCACCTTGTGATTGCAGGTGTTGGGGCTCGTTGACTCAAAGCTGCTCACAAAAATCACAGGCTTACTCTATGCTGGTATACACGCAGGAAAACAAAACTGCACGCCATATGAGCATTAGAACGCTTGATGAGAATAAAGGAGCATTATGAGTTCGTTTTTACAAACTATTAAGCAAAGAGCACAGGTTCACAAAAAAACAATCGTATTGCCCGAAGGAGAAGATCCGCGTACTCAAGAGGCCGCACAGAAGATTGTTGCCGAAAATCTTGCAGATCTTATTGTTTTGGGAAATCCAGACGAAATTAAACTTAACGGAGTAAATGTTATCGATCCACATAGTGCACCAAAGCACGAAGCATACGCGCAAGCATTTTATGAGCTCAGAAAAAATAAAGGTATGACCATAGAAAACGCTCGTACACAGATGGATGATCCAACCTACTTTGCCACTATGATGGTTAAGTGTAACGACGCGGATGGCCTCGTATCAGGTGCTTGTCATTCCACCGCAAATACACTGCGACCAGCGTTACAAATTTTAAAAACCGCTCCTGGAACCAAACTTGTATCTGCATTCTTTATGATGTGTACTTCTTGTCCCGAATTTGGCGAGGACGGTGTTGTTCTGTTTGCCGACTCAGGCCTCAATATTAACCCCGATGCCGATCAACTTTCTGAAATTGCTCTTTCATCTGCAAAATCATGGAAAAGCTTTATGAACGACGACGCAAAGGTAGCAATGCTATGCTACTCAACCAAGGGTTCGGCTGGCGGAGATTGTGCTGCAAAAGTTATTGAAGCAACAAAACTTGCTCAAGAAAAAGAGCCAGATCTTCTAGTAGACGGTGAAATGCAGCTTGACGCAGCCCTTGTTCCAAGTGTTGCACAATCTAAGGCTCCCAACTCAAAAGTTGCTGGTCAGGCAAATATTTTAATTTTCCCAGATTTAGCATCGGGTAATATTGGATACAAACTGGTACAGCGTTTTGCAAAAGCCGAAGCATATGGCCCACTTCTTCAAGGAATTGCCGCCCCTGTTAACGATTTATCTCGCGGCTGTAGTGCCGACGATATCGTGGGCGTTGTTGCAATAACTGCTGTACAAGCGCAAATGATGTAACTTGTGTAGATCCACGTTTCTTAAAAACATACATTACATGAAACAGACGGGCAGCCATAATGGTTGCCCGTTTTGATTGATTCATCTCATAGATAAGCACACCATTAAGAGTTCAACTTGCCTTTTAAGCGAAAAATAAGTTCAGCTTTAAGCAAGGCTATCACATAAAAATTACGACAGAGCTTCAAAGCCTTCGTCAACCTGCAATAGCGATACATCGGCATCTGCTGCCGTAGTTGCCAGTTCGTCGCAGCGCTCATTAAGCTCGGTACCTGCATGTCCTTTAACCCACACAAAACTCATTTCATGAGGTTGCATAGCACGTAGAAGGCGTTTCCATAAATCAACGTTTTTTACAGGCTGCTTGTTAGCCGTTTTCCATCCGCGCTTTTGCCAACCATCTATCCAATGCTTTTGAAAGGCATGAATTACGTATTGCGAATCGCTGTGCAATTCAACCTTACAGGGAAATTTAAGTTCTTCGAGTGCAGCGATGGGAGCAAGGAGCTCCATGCGGTTATTGGTAGTTTGTCTATAACCACAAGAAAGCTCACGTTTATGTTCGCGACCTGCGGAATCGTAAAATAGCATAACTGCACCATAGCCGCCAGGACCTGGATTCCCACGTGAAGAACCATCGGTCCAAATAATGACCTGCGGTTTTGCGGAATTGGTACGAGCTGCTTCCACAGCTTTTGGCTTTATGGAACTTGAGTTTTCCACTAATCTCCCCTATTTTGCATCTGCCCAGTTATCGGCATACGAAATTTCTGCAATAAGTGGAACACGTAAGGTAACAACGCCTTCCATTGCACGCTTAACAACACTACTTACACGCTCGAGCTCTTCGGGCACAACCTCAAAATCGAGTTCGTCGTGGATTTGTAAGATCAATTTTGACGCAAGCCCAAGCTGTGCAAACTGTTTTTCGACTTCTATCATAGCGAGTTTAATAATATCTGCAGCACTTCCCTGCATCGGATGATTCATTGCGGTACGCTCGGCAAACGAACGCAGCTGAAAATTACGTGAATCAATTTGAGCTATATGGCGCTTTCTGCCATACATTGTTGGAACATATGAATGTTCGCGCGCAAACTGAACACTTTCATCCAAAAACTTTCTGACACCTGGATATGCCTCAAAATATCTATCGATCATTTCTTGCGCTTCTTTACGCGAAATCTTAAGCGATGTTGCCAAACCAAATGCCTGCTGACCGTACACAATACCAAAATTTACCGCCTTGGCACGGCTACGCAACGCCGGCGTTACCTCATCGGGCGACACATGAAAAATACGCGCAGCAGTAGCCGCATGAAAATCTGCGCCCGTTTGAAATGCATGAATTAAGTGCTCGTCCTTGGATAAGTGCGCTAACAAACGCAATTCAATTTGCGAGTAATCGCATGCTAAAAACAGATGATTTTCAGGAAGGACAAACGCTTTACGCACACGATGACCCAATGAAGATCGCGTTGGAATGTTTTGAAGATTAGGATCGGAACTTGAAAGCCTACCAGTTGCAGCAATTGTCTGATTAAACGTTGAATGGATACGCCCGTCACTGCGAATATCATGTACCAATGCATCCAAATAGGTGTTCTTAATCTTCATGCGCTCGCGGTAATCAAGGATGAGTTGAACGCGCTCATCGGCCATGCTTAAGCTTGCAAGCGTTTGAGCATTGGTTGAATAATATCCACGTCTGGTTTTTTTAAGCCCCTTAGTTGGAAGACCCCACACGTCAAATAATACATGACTGAGCTGCATGGGAGAATCAATGTTAAAGTCTTGCTGCGCTAACCGTCGAAGCTTCAAAGACATTGCATTAAGCTCATGCGAAAGGGCGCGCGATTGCTCGGCAAGCAGGCGCTTATCGCAATAAATACCGTTACGCTCCATATGAAGCAAAACTGGAATGAGTGGTAATTCAAGCTCGTAGAATAAATCGTCAGAACCATCCTTATGAAGCAGCTCGCGCAATACAGGGTACAAAGCACGCACCGCAATTGCTTCGAGCGCATATTCATTAGGTTCGTCTGTATCGTCTGTGGTATCGGGATACACAAATGTTGGAAGATACGCACTGCATAGAGTTTGCCAAGAATAATCGTTAGCATCGGAATTTAGCAAGTATGCAGCCAAACCCACATCAAACAACGCGGCAGTTGAAATATCTGAAAGCTCCAAAGAAGCAGGCTCGCTACTCACGGGCGGATAGAGAACATGAAGAAGCGCTTTACAGTTAAGAGCTATAACGTGACCTGACTTCACAAGTGTTTTCAAAACGCTTGATACATCTGCACCGCTAAACTGTGCAAGCGTAGTTCCATCAGTTACCCATAAGGTGCGTGTGTCTAAAAGCGTATCAAAACTAGGCTGTATGTTTTCCTGAGCACTCTTCATAGAGGCAGGCTCATAAGCGCAGGCAACCCATGTACCACATGAGACAACGCGCTTGATAAATGCGTGTGCTTGCGTTTGCACACATGCAGGAAAAAGAGCGGAATAATCATGTGCATACGTATTAACTTCAGATTGCGTTTGTTCCTCTTCTGAAGCGTGCACTGTTTGCGCGCGATCTACCAGACTGTCCAAAGGTGCGACTTGCGATGCATGTGCCTGCACAGACGACGTAAGCGAATCTGCGGACACAGTCGTATGCTGCGCGCTCGCAGGTAACACTGCAGAATTGCGTTTGGCAGCCGTTGCTGCGTCATGAATAATACCTTTTATATCCGCGCCGTTCAACGATGGCAAAAACCTCAAAAGTTTGGGAACAAGATTGGTAAATCCAAGCGCGCAAAAAGCACGTGCAACTTCTGCTGGATCAAAGGTTGGAAACGCGGCAGCACACAAATCAACTGTTATAGGGGCGTCGCGGCGAATGGTAGCAACGCGCTTGGAAAGACGTGCATCATCAATATGGTTACGAAGATTTTCGCCCATTTTACCGCTAACTTGATCGGCATGAGCAATAACGCCTTCCAGCGAGCCATATTCAACAATCAGCGCAGCCGCACGCTTAGGACCAATGCCGGGAACTCCTGGTATGTTATCTGATGTATCGCCTTTAAGTCCGTAGAAATCTGGAACCAAATGAGGCGTTATACCGTGATAGAGATCATCTACATCCTCTGGTGTCATAACGCGAACATCAGATACGCCTTTTTTAGTAGACACCACACTTACGTGCTCTGTTGCCAGCTGATATATATCACGATCACCGGTAAACAAAAGCATTGAGTAACCCTGAAGTTCGCCTTGATAGGCAAGCGTGCCTAAAATATCATCGCCTTCCCAACCCTCAAGCTCAACTACAGGTATCTGGAGAACGCGGAGCAAATCTTTTACCATAGGAAATTGCTCGTGCAAAGACGGATCCATGGGCGGACGTTGTGCTTTATATTGAGGCAACATGTCAATACGAACCTGCGGTTTTCCTTTATCAAACGCACAGACAATACCATCGGGCGAAAACGAGCGCACAAGCTTAATAAACATGTTAAAAAAACCAAGTAACGCATTAGTAGATCGCCCATCAGGAGCACTCATAGGCTGCATAATTGCGTGAAAAGCACGGTGCATAAGGGAATTGCCGTCAATAACAGCAATAGTTTTTGCATAGTTTGTTTGCACAGGTGCTAAAACTTTGGGCGAGTCCTTGAGGGAGGCCTCTTGTGTGGCTACACCTTCAGGTGTATGAGATAGCATGGTTGACGTATTGGTAGACAAAGACTGCGTATCACAGGTGCGCATGCGTTCTTTAGTTGGTATAGTGCACGGCACTTGGTTATGGTTGGCAAACGCCTGAGAAAGGTCTTGCATAATGGTAGTTTCGTCAGATTGAACGTCATTTTTTTTAGAAGAATTAGCATGTAATACGTTACTCATAGATACTCCTTATAACTTTATGTATCTATTGTACGTGACTCATGCGTGCAGTTTATATTTCATTTCTATAAACATAATAAATCGAAAGGACAGCTCTTTTTCATGAATGTGTAAAATAAAATTCTCATGCAATACAACCAAAAACATGTTTCACAATAATTGTGTTGCCAATGTCTTGTGTATATCAATGTATACACAGGTTAAATATAGAGGCTAACGCATAGTATACCTAGAAAAACAAAAAGTTTAGAAAGGTGAACGATGGCAAAAGATAAAGTGTCGCAAGAATACGGAAGCTTAGTATTTACCGATGCAGACATGCAAGATAGGCTCCCCAAGCCAACCTATAAAGCTCTTCGTCGTGTAATTGATGAAGGTAAACCCATTGATCTTGATATTGCAAATGATATTGCTCACGCTATGAAAGAGTGGGCTCTTGAAAAGGGTGCAACACACTTTACACACTGGTTTCAACCACTTAATGGTATAACGTCTGAAAAGCACGACAGCTTTTTAACGCCTAAAGGCGACACAACTATTTTGATGGCATTTTCTGGTAAAGAACTGGTTCAAGGCGAAACCGACGGATCGTCTTTTCCGTCAGGCGGACTGCGCGCAACCTTTGAAGCGCGCGGATATACCGTATGGGATCCAATGAGCCCTGTTTTTATTAAAGATGAGGTACTTTGCATACCAACTGCTTTCATCTCGTATACAGGTGAAGCATTGGATAAGAAAACACCTTTGCTTCGTTCAGAAGTTGTGGTAGAACAACAGGCAAAACGCGTTCTTAAGCTTTTTGGAAGAACTCCAAAACGCGTTGTCACCAATTGCGGCCCTGAACAAGAATATTTCCTGGTGAGCGAACAAGATTACAAAGCTCGTCCTGATTTAATCCTTACTGGTAGAACGCTCTTTGGCTGTGAGCCAGCTAAAGGCCAGGAGTTGGAAGAACACTATTTTGGTGCAATTCGCCCCAGCGTTAATGCGTTTATGAAACAAGTTGATGATGAGCTTTGGAAACTTGGCATTCCTATGCGCACCAAACATAACGAAGTTGCTCCATGTCAGCACGAAATGGCTCCCATTTATGAGCAAGGCTCATTAGCAATTGATAACAACCTGCTCACTATGGAAAAACTTAAGCTGATGGCAACTCATCATGGTCTTGCTTGCCTTGAGCACGAAAAACCATTTGATTATGTAAATGGCTCTGGTAAACATGACAACTGGTCACTTGCCGCAGATGGTGAAAACCTGCTTGAACCTGGCGATGAACCCGATGAAAATCTCCAATTTTTGGTATTTCTTACCTGCTTAATTGCTGCAGTAGACGAACATGCCGATCTGTTACGTGCCTCTGTTGCTTCTTGTGGCAACGACCATCGTTTAGGCGGACACGAGGCTCCACCTGCAATTGTATCAGTCTTTTTAGGAGATGAGCTCTCGCCAATTGTTCAAGCACTTATCAATGGCAAACACGTAAGTGCTCATGGTGGTGAGGAGGTAGACTTAGGAGTCCCTGCTCTTCCTAACCTTCTTCGCGATAATACGGATCGTAACCGTACAAGTCCCTTTGCTTTTACCGGTAATAAATTTGAATTCCGTATGTGTGGTTCTCAACAAAACCTTTCTGATTCAAATGTGGTTCTTAATACTGCTGTTGCAGAACAATGTGCAAAATTTGCTGATGACCTTGAACATGTAAGCTCAGACAAATTTGTTGAGTCGGCTATGACATGGATTACACAAGCGCTTAAAGCACACGAAAGAATTCTCTTTGAAGGCAATGGCTATTCAAGCGAGTGGGAACAAGAAGCCAAACGTCGTGGTCTTCCCAACAACAAAACAACGCCTGATGCTCTGCCATGTATGATAGAACCCAAGAATTTGGCATTCTTTGAAAAATTTAATGTTTTAACAGCAAAAGAACAGCATGCTCGCTATGTTGCACAAGCCGAACAGTACGCAAAGCTGATGAATATCGAGGTAAACACCATGGTTTATATGGTTAAAACTATGTATTTGCCTGCTTTGTATTCATATTCTGGCAAACTTGCACAAGGAGTTGAAACAAAAGAGCGTATTGGCATTAGTGATGACGCAGCTAAACAAACGGTTCAAGCTCTTACCAATGGTATTGCAAGTATTGACACTGCATGTAAAGACCTTGAAGCAGCAAATAAACGCGCGCGTGTTATTGCAGATCCCAAGGCACACGATGACGCATATCGTGACGAAATCATTCCGCGCATGAAGACGCTAAGAAGTGCCGTTGACAGCATGGAATGTATCTGCGATAGCAGTATGTGGCCTGTACCAAGCTATAACTCCATGTTATTCTACGTGTAATAGAGCGCAATTACTAACAAAGTTAGCTCTCTATGTATGTGATGCTTGTAATCATGCACATGTACATAGAGAGCTTTTTAGTGTCTATACGTATCAAATGTACGTTTTGTATGCACATACCATCATGATTATGTGGTGTAGACGTTATTCTTAATCTTTTAATATATTCAAATCAATACGGTTATATACTAAACATTTAATGTCTAAAATATCAGAATTTATAAAGGAAAGCGGTTACAAAATCGGATGGGTAAACGTGTCTGTAAACTCAATTTTTTAACGCTCGTGCACGCGGTGATTCATAGCGTGCAGTCTATTTGCAATATTGATAAAAAAATCGCTCATCCTCAAACTAAAGATATATCTAAGCGCGTATGCACCGCTCTAGAAAAAAGCGCTTCTTCACAAACACTACAAGCTGACAGAGCTGTAGATAGTTTGTCTGCTTCTGGTAAAACTCAGAATACCTCAGGCGAAAAACTCACCAACAACGGCTCGCTGGATACAACCACAGGCGTTATCTGGAAGCAGCTTATCACCTTATGTTTTCCTGTTTTTTTAAGCTCTTTTTTCCAACAATTACAACTGTTGTGCAACGCTTGGGTTGTAGGTAAATTTGCAGGTACTAATGCATTTGCCGCACTTCAATCATGTGGTGCTCTCTGTGACCTCGTAATAAGCTTTTCGCTTGGATTAGGAGTTGGCTGTGGTGTTATCGTAAGCCAATATTTTGGTGCAAAAGATTATAAACGCGTGCATGATGGTGTTCATACTGCCATGGGTCTTGCCGTTGTGTGCGGCATTGTTTTTTCGGTTATAGGAACCATATTTGCACAAACCATACTCGAAATGATGGATACGCCTCAAGAAATTATTGGCGATACCTTAAACTTTGTGCATATATTTATGGTATCGATGATTTTTTCTATTATTTATAACATTGGAAGCGCGCTTCAACGTGCAGTTGGCGACACAAAAACTCCGTCAATCATCGTAGCATCAACCTGCGTTGTAAACGCCCTGTTAGATATTCTCTTTGTAGCAGGTTTTGGTCTTGGAACGCTTGGCTGTGGTTTTGCAACGCTTATCTCGCTTATTTGGGGTTCTACTTTAACGTTGTATAAATTAACACACACCAATGGATGCTGGGCATTAGTAGTTCACGATATTACTATTAATCCTGCCATTGCCACTAAAATGCTTAAATGCGGGTTTCCACTTGCCATACAAGGCTCTATGTTTGGCTTATCTAATATTATTGTACAAAGTAGCGTTAACATGTTTGGACCACATGCAATTGCCGCTTGGGGTCTTTCGTGCCGTATGACGTGCTTTGTATGGATGCTTTCAGAGGCAATTGGATCATCGGTTACCACATTTGCGGCTCAAAACTTTGGAGCGCGTAATTACAAACGTATGCAGCGCGGCCTCTACACTGCTATGGTGCTTGCGCTTATTATCATTGGTAGCTTTACCGTTATTGTAATGATATTTGCACATCCATTTGCACGCGTGTTTGTAAGCGACGAAACCGTGATTGCAATTACGTTGATGATTCTTATGTTTAATACGCCGTTTTCTATTTTTTACACCATTATGGATATTTTTTCGGGAACCATACGTGGTTCGGGCGAAAGCATGGGTCCAATGATTATAACCATAATTGGTACCTGTATTCTTCGTGTTGCTTGGATTGTGATTCTTATGCCAATCCACCCCACCCTTGAAACCATATTGGTTGGATATCCCGTCTCGTGGGTTGCTACCGCAGCGTTCTTTGCGCTGTATTACTATAAAGGCCATTGGATGCAACACGGCAGCACCAAACTCAAGCAATTACGCGCATAACGTTATAAGAACATACGTGTTGAAAATGCATGATGAACGTACATGGTACGCGGCTAATCGAGTAGGAGGCGGTGATTAACCGCCGACCTCTCACA
>CAMQEO010000024.1 GCA_946999785.1 uncultured Atopobium sp. | reverse complement strand
TAACAGTTCCTACTGCCAAGCCTGTAGCGGACTTCCACCGCCAAGTGATATTGCGCGCCGGACACACCAATAGAAAAACTCCGTATCCGACAAAGCGGATACGGAGTTTATTTTTTACACGTGTACATGTGCTACGCCAACAGATCAACGCTACACAGGTAAAGCGTTAATCACAAGATTTTTTAAGCAGACTTACGCCAAATGGTGCTCAATTTTACGCGTAAACGACCAATAAAGAACAAGCACGCCCAACACAATAAGTGGCAACGAAAGGCATTGTCCCATCGTAAGCCAATCAGTTCCGCATAAGTACCCAAGCTGTGCATCGGGCAGGCGCACAAACTCGACCAAAAAGCGAAACTTGCCATACAACACCAGAAAAATGCCGATAAATTCCCCTTCATAGCTGCTCTTCTTTGAGTGAGCAAGCGCAAAAAGTACGGTAAAGATAACCAAGCCTTCAAGCACAGCTTCGTACAACTGGGAAGGATGGCGATACACAAATCCGCCGCCAGTATGAGTAAACATAACGCCCCAGGGAAGATCACAAGCCTTTCCCCATAATTCACCGTTAATGAAGTTAGCGCAACGGCCAAAAAACAGACCTAAACAGGTACCGATTACAGCTAAATCGCACACAGTTACAAATGAAATTTTATATACAAAGCGACACATGATATATCCAGCAATAAGCGCGCCCAAAAGTCCACCGTGAAAACTCATACCGCCTTGACTGAGAAAAAAAACTTCAAGTGGATGTTCACTGTAATATGAAAACCCATAAAACAGCACATACACTAAACGAGCGCCCACAATCACGCCGATGATACTTGCGTTTACCAACCCCATTACGCGGTCAATACCCAAAGGAATCTTCCACGCTTGCGATGTTTTATACATCACAATACCAGCAGAAATAAAACCAGCAATATAGGCAAGCGCGTACCATCTGATAATAAAAGGGCCTATTTGCAAAGCAATAGGATTAAGCGTTTGGTAAAAATCATTTAGCCACATAGCATCTACCACATCATCGAAGGTTCAACTTTTACAACACCAGGAACATGCTCTTTTAAAATACGCTCTACACCTTCGCTCATGTCGTAAGCAGACATCGGACATCCTGCGCACGCGCCAACCATATCAAGCGTTACTACGCCATCATCTGACACGTTAACGAGCACAATATCACCGCCATCAGCCTGCAGACTTTCTCGAATAACGTCGAGCGTTGCCTCAAGAATTTCGCGATTAATAGGAACATGAGCCGGTTTTTCGCTGGACGTTTCGTGCGCTTGAAAGTTATCAAGCTCATGCTGTGCTTCAGGCGAAATATCAGGAGATGAACCTGTGGCAGCCGCTTGGGTATCCGCAGCTGCTTGGGCATCTTCAGCGTGCTCAGAAGCATCATCTTTAACGTCGTCATCACATGCGCACGCAGCGGCTTCATCTGCCGCAAGTGCACGAGTGCGCGCAGCAGCATCTGCAGCTACGTTATATTCGTTAATTGAAGATTGCTCTAAATCTTTGAAATCATCGCTCTTAAAACCTTCCGTGTACGACGAAAATTGCGAATCATATGTTTCTTCCACGACCGTACCCCTATCACCTATATTGAGCTTGTGTACTTTAAGGTTTCAACACGCAAGCACCACAACGTACATCTACAATACCTAAGCTCCGTACCTATGATACATGCGTATTTTTACGTCTTTGTCTACCCTACTTCTTCTACCCTACTTCGTCAAAAAGTCTGCCTGCCGAAAAACCAACCATACGCGGCTTCGGCTGTTTATGATTATACCCAGCAAGTACAGCATGCTGCACATGATGGATGTATTGTACAATTTGTTCAGTTGACAAAAGCGTACAATCAACCATAAACATATTCATACCTGCTTCCATAAGCGCTGGAATGTGAGGCGTTGCGTCAAGCGGATGCGCAGAATACAGCCTACTTCTTCCTTCTAAATCAACCGTAAACGCATGTTTATCGCCACGCTCAGACTCAAGCCACATGCGCCTTTGACGCAAGCGGCACTTAAGACAATTATGAATGCATTGGTTTGCCGCCTGTAAAATGCAGTGTTCAGTTGTCATCGTACGAGGTCTTCCTAACACAAGCATGCCCGAACACAAAGGCGAGGCTTGGCTTAATCCAATAAGCTCGCGCAGGCTCAATTCGGGCGAAAACCATATGGTACTTGCTCCATATCGCGCAAGTGCCTCAATAGTTGAGGTGTTAAAAACTGGCACACAGGGTCTGATTTCGCTTATGGCACCGCTTTGTTGAGCAAGCAAAAGCTCGGACATATTTCCCACCGCACAAGATTTATCGCGCTGGACAAACAAATCGTTGCGCACATGATCACGTTCACGACAAACCTCGTCTAATAAAGGAATGGGAACATGATGCGCCGGCCACGCTTGATGATGGTGTTTTGCGTACAACAGCGTATCAACCGTTGCATAAAGCCTGGTTGCACCAGCTTTAATTGCGGTAAATGCAGCTTCAACCGAAGGCACAAGCGCACAGATAACCGCTCCATAAAAGAGCTGTGAAGACAATTGCTCGTGTACACGGCTATCGCGCATGCCCAGCTGTAAATTTTTCTGACGTCCATATGCAAGCTCGTTTGCAAGTGTATCCATAGTAGGCTTTTGGGTAAAGGGTAATTCTGCGCGCATACGCTGCAACTCATCACAACGCACGTGATGTGACGCGGACTCCAATAATGTATCTTGAAGATCCTTTAGCACCTGTTGACGCAGATGATGAAGCGTTGAGAACGCCATGCCAAGTCCTTCATCCATATCAATAGAAAAGGATTTGACCTCAAAAGGAGAAGACCCCACACGCCCTACATGCGCAATAATATCTTCCTTAGTAAGAGCGCGCGTTTTTGCCAGCTGCAACGGATCACCTGCAAGCGTGGCTGATGCGCGGCCATCTACAGTTTGAGCGCTGATGATAAATTTTTCTTGGAGGTGTGCATATATAGAAAACATAACAGGTACACGACGTACAAGCACATGACGAGCAGCTTTATCGGCTATATCCATCAATTCTTGAGAGCGTATCATACGAACAGGACAGCCAGACTGAACAGGGCGCGCGGTTTGGCAGATAATGGTATCACCAGCTTGTGCATCCTGGATAACACGCGAGGTTAAAAAGTCGCTGTGTCCATCTTCGCGCAATTCTAATAAATCGTCTTTGTGAACTTCACAAGACAATAATACGGTAATTTCTGCCGTTGGCTTATAGCGAAAACGACCTGGTTTATCGGGGCGAGGACGTTTAAAGACGCCTAAATCGCGCGATGAAACAACGCTTCCAACCAACTGACCGCGATTATTTGAGCGATCAAAACTCATCATTTCATTTCCGCTAGTTCCATCCAAATACGCATGAGTAAAACCACGGTTAAAACTTCTTTGCAGTAAATTGTGAATAGTTTGTTCTTCTTCGCAACTTAAATCTCTGTGTTCCAAAAGTGCTTGCATACGCATACGATATGCACGAACAACGGCATAAACATATGCAGGACTTTTCATTCTCCCCTCAATTTTAAGCGAGAAAACCCCTGCTTGTGCCATATCCTGTAATTTATCTTGTACGCAATAATCTTTGGGACAAAGCAAGTGATCGTTTTTCTTGATTGTATATACGTGACCTTCGTCATCGTACATACGATAATGCAATCTACACGGCTGAGCACAAAGTCCGCGGTTTGCAGAACGATCGCCGTTAAGCGAGCTGAGCATACACAAGCCTGAATAACAAAAACACAAGGCACCGTGCCCAAAGCACTCCAAATCAACGCCCTCTTTTGAGAGTTTGGCTAATTCGGGTAAACTAAGCTCACGCGAAAGTGTGACGCGTTGTGCACCGCACGCGCGACAAAATGCGATACCACGGCAATCATGTATGTTTGATTGAGTAGAAATATGGCATTCGATATGTGGGAAGCGTCTGTGAACTTCAAACAAAACGCCCCAGTCCTGAATAATAAAGGCATCAGCACCAAGCGTATACGCACGTTCAACCAATGCCAATACACGCGGAATCTCTTCAGTTCGCATTTCGATGTTAATGGGCACGTACACATGTACGCCTAGAATATGCGCGTCTTTACATGCCTGCTGAAAATCTTCGTCCGAAAAATTATCTGCGCTGCGGCGCGCATTAAAATCGCAACCAAGCGCGCAATATATAGCGTCTGCTCCTGCGTATAAGGCTGCATAAAACGCGGCAGGACTTCCTGCAGGAGCTAAAAGTTCTAAAGGAAACTTAGCTCGTGAGCTGTGAGGTGAACAAACGTGCAACGAAACCCTTTCTTATACGCAACGTGTAAATCTCATGCAACTATACCCAACTGGCACGTTAATTGTCACTGTTATGTGTATTACTTGATTCCCAGATAATTTTTCCAAAACTCAACGGAAGTCATTTCTGGCATAGCTTCTTGATAAGCACGCTCAAGCTGAGCTTTGTGATCATTATAAAACTTCATATCACGCTTATACCTATGGTACAACTCACGAAAAGCATGGACATCACGGGTACGAATAGTTCCTGATCCATCAAAGCGGTTAATAACCAACAGTTTTTCTCGTTGAGAAATGACACCTGAGGGATATGTCCATCCTGCAGCATCAATAATGGCAGGTTCGGGATTTGAATGTGCCAGCCATGTAAAACGATGCCCGTTAAACGTGATAAGATCAATCAACTTTTGCTTAAATGAACGAGAAATGTCGTACTCATTTTCAAAAGATGCAACGTACGACGACGCATACACATTGGAAAGGTTGAAATTAAGTTTGTCTTTAAGCTGAGCTTTAAACTCATTAGCTGGTAACAAATGCTCAGCCGCTTTATGTGCATACATAAAACGCTCTTCTACGGTACCAGGCTTCATAATATAGCGCGGACCTTTAAGAAAGTCTTCAAAACCTTCAAGTGCCAAACGTGCGTCTGCATAATTAAATTTTCTAAGATCAAGCCCAAAAGCAAGATCTCTAAAACGAACGACTAACGAATGTCCAGAAGTAATATGGGTTGTACACTGCGTAATAAAAGAATTCCGAGTAGTTTGATAGCGCTCTACTGCTGCGTTATATTTGGCATTGAATCCCATATGCCATACAGCAATACCATTCATACTGATAAACTTTGGACGAACACGCAAAGAATATTCGATGTCATCAAATCGAACAAATAGCGGCAACGGCAAACCAAAACGTTTGATGGTAGACGCAGGAATTACACAGTACCACCAACCAGCATAACAATGCTTGTTATCAGCGATGTGTTTGATTTCCTGGTGTGAACAAGCCACATCGTTGCGTACAATGTTTTGGAAATAAGCCATGGAAACTGGTTCTTTAAGAGGAAGACATTGACCTACTTCGGTCATGTGACCCACATCTTCCCAACGCGTGTCCATAGCATCCAAACACATCATAGCGCCGCTGATAAATGCATCACGATACGTATCGCGTACCAGAGAAAGAACTGCGTATGTACGCATAATGCTTTCGGGGCATACGCTCACATCATCATCCATAAGTAGCACATGCGTTGCTGGCTTTTCTTGACGCAGTGCTTCGATCATACCTCGTGCATATCCACCCGAACCGCCTGCATTGGGATTGGGGTGAAGCTCAATACCTGCGCATTCAACATCGTTTGCTTTAAGTGTGCGTCCATTATCAACAATGTGCATAGAAAAATGCTTGGAAATAGGCTCTGATGACGCCAAAATGTAATCGCGCACCATCTGTGCATTCTTGATAATAAAGGACTCTTTTTTGAACGTTGTTGTACATAAAGCCAGTTCAGGAGTATAAAAATGCTGTGGGTCAACTGATGTATAGTAATAGCAGTTGCGAATCATTGCTTCAGAAGTTGTTGTTATTTTAAATCCGCATACAACAACATCTTTATCGAGCTCATATGCAATGTCTTGCGCCTGCCATTCATCAGTTGCACCGCCAATTTCGTAAGATGCCTGATACGTTTGAGCGTGGTCGTCATAAGCTTTTGCGTAGGTAAGATGAATTTGTGCGGGAGCCCCCAAAAATTCTACGTGTAAGAAAAATTGCTGAGCATAGGTATAGGTAGTCCACTTTTGTACAGAACATGCGTTCATAAACGATGTAAAGTCATATGTTGCACCACCCAACAGCTTTGCTTGGTACATGTCAACAGGCTGCAAGGATGCCGTTGAGAAATAGTAAAGCGTAGGAAACTGATAAAAACGCTGCGAGTTTTCGAATATAATGTGTGAAAGCGTGCAATTCTGCATAGAATCTTCCAATCAACAATCAGCCTCAATAATTAACAGCCAGCAACAAAGCTACACAAGCTTTGCCCAGCTACGCTTACCAAATTGTAAAACCGTACCAACTTGTAAGCGTTCATGAGAAATGTTATATAACTTAGGCGCAACCGCTTCTCCGTCGATCTTTACGCCACCACCATCAATACGTCTGCGTGCTTCGGTTGCCGTAGGTGCAAGATTACAATCAACCATAAGTTTTGCTAAATACACCATTCCATCGTCATTAACATCTACAATAGATGCAGAAAACTCAGGAATATCATCTGGAATCTCATGATGTTTAAACTGAGCATCAAACTGATTTTGTGCAGCTAGTCCTGCTCCTTCTCCGTGATAAAGCGTTACGATATTTACTGCCAAAGCGCGCTTTAATGCATACGGATCGGCTGTTTTATTCTTAAACTGCTCATCTACCGCATCAATTTCTTCCAAAGAAAATGTTGAACATAGACGGTAATACGAAGCAATAAGCTCGTCGGGGATAGACATGAGCTTGCCAAACATATCATCTGCAGAATCGGTAAGTCCAACATAATTGCCATAGCTTTTAGACATCTTTTTAGTGCCATCGGTACCAACCAACAGCGGCATAGTAAGTGCAACCTGCGGCTCCATACCTTCGGCACGCATAAGATCTCTACCTGCTAAAAGGTTAAAAATCTGATCATTACCGCCCATTTCTACATCGGCGTGAACAACAACCGAATCGTATGCTTGCAAAACAGGATAAATAAACTCGTGCAAAGAAATTGACTGATTATTGGTATAACGGTTGTGAAAATCCTCGCGCTCCAATATGCGAGCTACATTAAACTTACTCATAAGTCCAAGCATTTTACTAAGATCAAGAGGCTTAAGCCAGTCACCGTTATGAACAATTTTTGTCTTTTGAGGATCGAGGATCTTCATAGCCTGTTCAACATAGGTAGCTGCATTTTTTTCAACTGCCTCTTCGGTAAGAGGAGGACGCGTAGAATCTCTACCCGAAGGATCACCAATAAGAGCGGTGCCGTTTCCAATGATAAGAACCACATTATGGCCTAAATCCTGAAACTGTCGCATTTTACGCAAAGGTACAGCATGCCCTAAATGAAGATCGGGAGATGTGGGATCTACACCAAGTTTAACGGTTAAAGGTTCTTGACGACTAAGTTTTGCTTTAAGCTCGTCAACGGGAACAATTTGCATAGTACCCGAAGTGATAACCTTAAGCTGTTCTTCTACTGACACCAACGCTCTGTCCTCCATGTATACGTTAGATTATATGTTGAGCACCGCTAGTTGTGGAGCTTACGTAGTACCTCTATGATGCAGCTGTAAATAATAAGACACATACAAGGTATTTCTTTACACTGTATCATGTTTTACACAGGTGAAGCACATGGTATAAGAAAATCTATATAGTACACATGTTCGTAAACTATTTGTTATTCTTGGTAAAGACGCAAGAATGAGTTAATTTAAGTCGCATATCAATTATAATAGTTGTATTACTGACTCTGTAAGGAGGATACATGGGCGTAAGAACCCGTAGAGCACGACAACACAGTAAAACACATGCAGTTAAATTTGGAATAGCTGGTGCCTTTGGATTTATAGCATTATTTGGCATTGCACTTGCATTTTCCTTAAGCTCTCTTATTTCTTCGTGGCTTGAAGACCTTCCCGATTATGCTTCCGCAGATGCATATGTTGTAGGTGAACCTACTACCGTTTATGCGGCAGATCATTCGGTCATTGCAGAATTTTATTTACAAAACAGAAGAAGCGTTAATAAAGACCAAATTTCTCCTTACGTTCTAAAAGCTATTGTAGATACCGAAGATAGCCGTTTTTACAAACACAATGGCGTTGATCCTCAAGGTATTGTTCGAGCTGTTGTAAAAACCGCTCGTGGAGGATCTGAAGGCGCATCAACCATCACTCAACAGCTTGTTCGTAATACGGTTTTATCAAAAGAACAGTTTGAGCAAACCATACGCCGTAAAATTCGTGAAGCATATATTTCCATTCAGATGGAAAAAATGTACACCAAAGACCAAATTCTCAACATGTACTTAAACACCATCTATTTTGGTCATGGTGCCTATGGTATTCAAGCAGCTGCTATTACATATTTTAATAAAAATGCTAAAGATTTAACGCTCGCCGAAAGCGCAACGCTTGCAGGATTGCCGCAAGCTCCATCTGCTTATGATCCACTGGTTAATCCCGATAATGCCGTTGCGCGTAGAAACATCGTATTACAGCGTATGCTTACATCAGGCGATATTACCCAAGATGAATGTGACGCAGCAACAGCTGAACCACTCCAAGTAAATGCCGGTAAGTTTAGCGATAGTAAAGGTCGCTATCCTTATTTCTCTGATTATATCAAGCAACTTTTACTTGCCGATTTTGATAAAAATACTGTTATGCAAGGTGGTTTAAAGGTTTATACAACGCTTGACCCTGCTATTCAAGATAAAGCACAACAGGCAACAAATAAAAGACTTAAGTTAATTGGCAACAAACGACTCGAAGCGGCACTTGTAGCCGTTGAGCCGCAAACTGGTTATATCAAGGCTATGATCGGTGGAAAAGATTACAATACCAATCAGTTTAATCTAGCAACACAGGCATATAGACAAACTGGTTCCTCATTCAAAACATTTACGCTTGCGTGTGCCATTAACAATGGTATGAGCCCACAAACATGTGTTAACTGTAACTCGCCCATTCAGATATCTCCATTGTGGACACTGGGTAACTTTGGCAACCAAAGTTTTGGAACTATTAGCGTAGAACAAGCTTTTGCAGTCTCTTCTAACACGGGCTTTGTTCAAGTGGCTCAAACACTGGGAAATAATAATGTTGCGGACATGGCGCATAATTTAGGAGTTCACGCAAAACTCGACGCATACGATTCTATGACACTTGGTGTAGATGGTGTGCCAGTTATTCAAATGGCAGAGGCATATGCAACAATTGCAGCTGGAGGCCAACATCGTGATGCCATTGCAATTACAAAAATTGAAGACCGAAATGGTAATACCGTATATGAACACAAAGATGCACCTAGCCGAGTAATTTCTCCCGAAGTTGCACGTGCAACCATTGATGTTATGAAAGGCGTTTGTAAAGCAGGCGGAACTGCAAGCCAACTTGCTGGTAGCGTAAAAATCAAGCAACCTATTGCAGGGAAAACAGGAACATCCCAAGAATGCCGTGATTTGTGGTTCTGTGGAATTACCCCTAATTTATCGGTTGCTATTTGGTTTGGGTATATCGAAGAAGTGCCCGTACGCGTAGGTGGTAGATTAGGTCATCCCTACAATACTGCTGTTCCTTTATTTGGTGATTTTATAAATCTAGCTCTCGGAGATGCAGGAGCTGCTGATTTTCCAGATGCAACTGGAACTATAAACTTTAAGCCCAATGATTCATGGACCTTTAAGTTTACGTCTGCCGATGCAAATACAGCACAAACAGATACACTTGAGACACTTGAAACTGAAGAAGCTCAAGGACAGCAAACCCAAACTCAGCCCGAAAATCACAATCAGAACACAAACACGCGCGAACACAATTCAGGTGGTGAAAACCCTAACCAACCTGGAAACGAACATCCCAGCCCACCAAGCCCACGTCCAAGCCCACACCCAAGTCCTAATCCAGGCGGTGGAGGTGGCGGAGGCAATCCAGGTGGACATAATGGTGGTCAAAACCCCAACGGACATTAACTTTGCGTCTACAACATATCCCCTTGCATATACAAATATGCAAGGGGATATTCGTATTCAAAAGACATTATCCTTAACAAAGTTACCTATTGATACAGAAGAATCTGCGGGTATTATAACAAGGGTTTAAGTAGTTATCCTTACAAACAAATTTTACATGATGACGATGCGCCTATGCGCGAAGCACCTGCTTCTATCATGGCGCGTGTTTCATCTGCCGAATGAATTCCGCCAGCAGCTTTGACGCCAAGTGCTGAGCCAACCGTTTTCCTCATCAGTTTGACATCTTCAATTCGCGCGCCATACGTAGAAAAACCAGTGCTTGTTTTAACAAAGGCAGCGCCTGCATTACGTGCGCATATGCAGCCTTGTACAATTTCGTCCGCCGTTAAAAGACAGCACTCTAAAATTACCTTAACAGGTAATTGTGCGGCATCTACAACCGCTTTAATATCTGCTGTGCAATCGTCGTAAGCTTTATCTTTAAGCAAACCAATATTAATAACCATATCAATCTCGCTTGCACCATTTTGCGCTGCTTCACGAGCTTCATATGCTTTTGCTTGAGAAGTCATGGCACCCAAAGGAAAACCAATGCATGCACTAATTCCAACGTTGGTCCCCTGCAAGAGCCGCGCTGCATATGAGACCCAGCAACCATTAATTGCAACCGTCTTAAACGAATAACTTACCGCTTCGTTGCATAATCGTTCAATGTCGCGCTTTGTAGCATTGGGAGCCAAACACGTGTGGTCAATAAAGCGGTTAAGTTTCATAGCATACCTTTCGTATAAAATTGATACCTATGTCCATGGAGATATATCCGCACAGCATTACCACATACAACTTGCAACACAGAGGTGCCGTCAACGTTTAGTTGTGGGGTATCAAGCTCTTGGAATATATCAACAGAACACACAAATAAGCATATCAGTTACACATATGCATACACATAATGCCTATGTTTGCACGCGTTCAATACGTGCCTTAACTTGTGAGACATTCGCAGTCCCTATGACAAGGCACTTACGGTATAGAGCTTTGAAATTTTATCAACAAGTTGGTTTTGTTCCCACGTAGCGTCTGTGGCTTTTTTGCTGGCAGGATCATACAAAGAGACCGTGGAATTCTTATTAACGCACGCAACAACCGCCCAATGTTGATATGGCGAAGTAGCACCCTCTTTTAAGCAAACAAGCGCAAGCTTTTTGTCTGCATCACAAGAGAGCTTTAAGTTGTCTAACGAAACACTATATTCTTTAATTGATAAACCGGCTTCTTTTGCGTGCTGCGTAAAAAATTCGCCACGTGTACCACAAGTATCATCTGCATACTCATGTGCTTGTTCGGCAAAATCTACAGGCGTTTGCGACCTATCACCCAAAAGCATGGCACGAATCATATACCACGATACCAAACCCGACCCATCGGTAGCTATAGTTCCTTGACCATACGAGGTACTCCCCCACAAACCATCCCACGTATAACAGGTAGACATACTGCTTTGTTCTGGTGAAATGTCTGAGGTAGGTGCAGTTATGCTGCTGTCAAGTAAACTTCTTACAAAGGGTGCAGCATCTTGTTCGCGAATTGCAAGCTCGGGCAAACGCTCATCGCTATACGAGTGAGCATGCGCTGCAATCCATGTAATATTATCGGCATAATTCAGAACGCTTGTAAACTGACGCGTAAGATTTTGCGAGGTATGTGCTTCAACACGATTATCAATTTCATTAGTTTGAGAAGAAGCTGTGCCATCACGTGTACACCCATGTATACATCCGCTTACACAATTAGCAAGGCACAGCAAAAGCACAACACAAATAACTCCTGAAAATCCAATGAGAAGATATGCAACCGCGTCATCAAAAAGCTTGCCAAAAAGTTTATACTTACGTCGAGAGCGATTAAAATGGCGTAAAGTTAAACCAGTATCTGTACCTCGAATGGTACGATAATTACGATGGCTTTTATACGGAGAAAAACGCTGGCGTTTGCCTGGCTCACTCATGTTGTTACCACGATCAGAATGTGAGGTAGCAGACGTGCGAGAAAGCATTTTCCCACGACGAGAAGATCCAATGTCTCGTGTGCGAGAACCTTGTAAAAATGCCATAAGCAATGCCTCCTCGTACGTTATTTCAGACAGTCAGCAATCATAGTTGGAGCATCCATATAGCTTAAGTTTAGCGTATTTAAAAGTAATATCAAATATTGCCTTGAGGAATACGTGCGCTCTTGGTATATTAAGCGTTTAAGGTAGGTGTTTAAGTTAGGTGAGTTGAGACAACAAAGTTAAGTTTGTCATCTATCCTCAACGCCAAACATAGTATGTTTATACCATCGCACATGCGTAGCGTGCGCGTCACATGTGCCGTTCACTATCCTAAAGAACGCGTAGAAAAGATAGCACAGTACATTTTACCCGCTAATATTAACAAAAGGTAACAATTATTGACATTTTAGTCATTGTTTCGTATTTTTAAGGAGGTAAATACTCACTTCATCTAGGTAATGGTTTACGCATACAAATTTTGATGGTATCCACGGTATGAGAGGACCGAAGTATGTGTAAAGGCGGATATGGTGAGTAATCAAAGGAATGCTCAACATGTTCGGAGGCTTACATGGTTAAGCGGCGCAACAATAGACAAGACGCTATACGTGACGTTGTTCGCGGACAATCAATTCGTACACAAAAAGCTCTGGTAGATCAGCTGCAAGCTCTTGGGTTTAATTGCACACAAGCAACGGTTTCTCGTGATATTGCCGATATGGGATTGCGTAAGCTTCAAGAAGGAATTTACGTCCTTGCCGAAGATCTCCATTTACAACGCATGGTATCGGAATTTGTTACCGATATTGATCAAGCTGGTAACTTAATAGTTATCCATTCACAACCAGGTACAGCACCCGGTGTTGCTGCTGCAGTTGACGCGGCATCGCTTCCCGAAATTAAAGGATCGGTTGCAGGTAATGACACTGTATTAGTGGTAGCAGATGACATGGAAGCCGCCGAGGATTTTGTTTCGCTCATCAATAAGCTGCGCAATTCTACCCTTATGAAATAAGAGCCTACACAAAGCAAGCGTTTACAGTCCAAAAGCTACAAATAGAATCAGCATAAAATACGTGCTCAAACTCTTATAAGTCTGAGCACGTTTTTATTGAACATCACATATGGCACGTAACACGTTTACTACACTTGCACTACTTTTACATCTTAATAAGAACCAGCATAGCACGCCTTACGAAGCAAACATTTTACGCAAACAGTTCGTCAATCGTAGAAGACAGCTCGTCTTGCAGGCGTAGCGCATCCTCGCGCGTAG
>CAMQEO010000023.1 GCA_946999785.1 uncultured Atopobium sp. | reverse complement strand
CTGTAGCGGACTTCCACCGCCAAGTGATATTGCGTGCCGAGCACACTACAAAAAAATGGCTATATGCACCACTTGGTACATATAGCCACAAATTTATATATGCCACAGAGCATGAGGTGATGTTTAAGCTCTACTCATCATCGTCTAATAACTCATATCAATCTGCTCGTCATCATCACCAATATTTACCTCTTCTTCTTGAGGATTTTGAGATAAAAAGTCAAGTGGTAATTGCGGTTGATTCTTGTTTGTTTGCTCGTTTACGTCTTTCTTTTTATGAATATGCATACGAGCAAGTGCAGACACGCTGTCAGACTCTGCAAGGTTCATAATCTTTACACCTTGTGTTGCGCGACCAAGAAGCGAAATATCTTGACTTTGAACACGAATCATAACGCCTTCTTCAGAAACAATCATAAGTTCGTGCTGAGGACCAACCACACGACACGCGCTTAATTTACCCTTTTTCTGGGTCATGGCGATGGTATTAACACCTAAACCACCACGTTTTTGAAGTGGATATTCACTGACAGGGGTACGTTTGCCATAACCGTGTTCGGTTACAACAAGCAAGTCACCTTTACCGTTAGATATTTCCATACCAAGCATGGTAGCGCCGTCTTTTAGCGTTATACCACGAACGCCAGAGGTTCCACGTCCAGTGGGACGAATATCGCTTTCTTCAAACATTATTGCTTTACCTGCGCTTGAGCATAAAATTACATACTCTGACTCTTTTACACGGCGAACATTAACCAATTCGTCGCCATCTTTAAGGTTAATAGCAATAAGACCATCACGGCGCGATTTATCATAATCACTCATAGCTGTTTTTTTAACCATACCCGATTTAGTTGCAAACATAAGGTGTTCTTCAGCCGGGAAATCGCGTGTGGTAATAACTGCTGTTGGATACTCTCCCTCACTTAAAGGCAAAACATTAATTAGGGCAGAGCCGCGTGCGTGGCGTGAACCAACTGGTAATTCATGAACTTTAAGGCGATATACTTTTCCTTTGTTGGTAAAGAACAGTACATAATCATGAGTGGACGCAACAAACATGTTCTCAACAAAATCGTTGTCTTTAAGCGATAATCCTTGAACACCTTTACCGCCGCGCTTTTGAGACTTATATGTTGCTACTGGCAAACGCTTAATATAGCTCGCATGCGTTACAGTAATTACCATGTCTTCTTCGGCAATAAGATCTTCCACATCAAGATTTTGAACACCAAGCGCAGAAATTTGTGTACGGCGTTTATCTGAGAAACGATTAGAAATTTCGGTGAGCTCTTCTTTAATAACTTCCAAGAGTTTTTGTGGATGAGCAAGTAAATCGCGATAGTATTCAATTGATTTGTAAAGCTCGGCAATTTGTGCTGCAAGCTCTTCGCGCGCAAGACCGGTTAAACGACGCAAGCGCATTTGAAGAATTGCTTCTCCTTGAATATCATCAATACCAAAACGCTCATTCATGCGTTGTTTTGCCTCTTGGTCGTCATGAGAAGACCTGATAATATGAACAACTTCGTCAATATTATCAACCGCAATCAACAAACCTTCGAGAATATGAACGCGTTTGAGTGCTTTATCCAAATCAAATTGTGTGCGGCGCGTTACAATATCTTTTTGGTGTTCTATATAGTAATAAATCATCTCACGCAGGGTAAGCGTTCGAGGAACACCGTCAACAAGCGCAAGGTCAATTACACCAAAAGAAACCTGTAATTGGGTTCTTTTATATAAGTTGTTAAGCACAACTTGCGGTACTGCACCCGATTTAAGATCAATAACAATACGCATACCCTTACGGTTAGACTCATCACGCATGTCAGATATACCTTCGATGCGTTTTTCGTTAACCTGTTGAGCAATACGTTCCTGCAAAAGACCTTTATTAACCTGATACGGAATTTCGGTTATAACAAGACGTTGACGACCGCCTCGGCCAACATTTTCGATGTGTACTTTTGAACGAATGGTAATAGAACCTCTACCAGTGGTATAAGCGTCGCGAATACCATCGGTACCCATGATGATACCGCCGGTTGGGAAATCAGGACCTGGAAGTACCTGCATAAGTTCTTCAACGGTGGCGTCAGGATTATCTATCATCATGCACACAGCACGAGAAACTTCCGCCAAATTATGAGGTGGAACATTCGTTGCCATACCAACAGCAATACCGTTTGAACCATTTACCAGCAGGTTTGGAAAACGTGCAGGTAAAACAGAAGGTTCTTGCAGAGATTCATCGTAGTTAGGTTGTAAATCTACTGTTTCTTTATCTAAATCGCGCAACATTTGCATAGCAGCATGTGTAAGGCGTGACTCGGTATAACGCATAGCAGCTGGAGGATCGCCATCAATAGATCCAAAGTTTCCATGACCATCCACCAAAGGCAGGCGCATCGAAAACTCTTGAGCCATACGAACCATAGCATCATAGATTGAAGAGTCACCATGTGGGTGATATTTACCCATTACTTCTCCCACAGTCCATGCACTCTTTTTATGCGGGCGTGTAGGAACAATGTGAGCTTCATTCATTGCATAAAGAATACGGCGATGAACAGGCTTTAGTCCATCTCGTACGTCAGGCAGTGCGCGTGCGACAATAACAGACATTGAATACTCAAGAAATGATGCTTTCATTTCAGAAGATAAGTCTGTTGGTTTAAGCGCTCCACCATGAATATCGGATAAATCTAAGCGTGAGCCTGCTTCATCAGAAATGGTGTGATCAAGCGTTGCGCCAGCAAGATTAAGTGTTTGGTCATTTTCATTTGAGGTGGTCTCTTCTATATCACTCTCAAGTGTTTCATCGTCAGACGTTGAGTTATTTAAAGACTCGTCAAACTCATCATTAAATGAATCATCTTGCGAAGTACCATCAAAATTATCAGAAGAATCCTGTTTGTTAAACGAAGACTCATCGTGGTTATGAGGTGTATGTTTATCGTCTGCCACAGTTTAGCCTTTCATTAAATGTCAAGAAAACGCACGTCTTTTGCGTGTGTTTGTATAAAATCTTTACGTTTTTCCACTTGAGTACCCATAAGATTAGCAACAGCTCGTTCTGCTTCGCGCGCGTCCTCTACAGTTACTCGCAGCATAATGCGATTTTTAGGCTCCATAGTAGTGCTCCAAAGTTGTTCAGGATCCATCTCTCCCAAACCTTTATAGCGCTGAACACTATATTTAGAAGAATCTTCAAACTGCTTTGCCTCAAGTGCCAGCTCTTCATCGGTATACAAATACTTACCGTATTTTTTACCTTTTGCTTTAATTTGATATAAAGGCGGCTGCGCAACATAAATATATCCTGCATCAACCAAGGGTTTCATATAACGATAGAAAAATGTAAGGAGTAAAATCCTAATATGCGCGCCATCTACATCAGCATCGGTCATAATAACAATTTTGTGATAACGCGCTTTCTCAATATTAAATTCTTTACCAACGCCCGTGCCAATAGCCGTGATAAGAGATGTGATAGATTCAGAAGAAAGAGCTCTGTCTTGCTGAACGCGCTCGACGTTAAGAATTTTTCCTCTAAGCGGTAAAACTGCTTGAATAGAGCGGTCACGCGCCATTTTAGCAGAACCACCTGCAGAGTCACCCTCAACAATAAAAAGTTCAGTCATTTGAGCATCACGAACAGAACAGTCAGCAAGTTTACCTGGTAGTGAAGCGCTTTCAAGCAAACCTTTTCTACGAGCAACTTGACGAGCACGTTGAGCTGCAAGACGACCTTTAGCTGCTTGGAATGCTTTTTTAAAGATTTCTTTTGCCTGATTAGGATGTTCTTCAAGATATTCAGTAAGTCCTGCTGCAACAATTTTATTAGTGAGTGTTCTCATATAAGAACTTCCAAGTTTTGCCTTGGTTTGACCTTCAAATTGAGGATCAGGAAGCTTAACCGAAATAATGGCACATAAACCCTCGCGAATATCGTCACCCGTTAAGTTTGCTTCCTTTTCTTTTAAAAGCTTATGCGAGCGAGCGTAATCATTAATTGTTTTAGTAAGAGCGCCTCTAAAGCCTTCAAGGTGCATACCACCTTCATCGGTATAGATGTCGTTTGCAAACGACATTACATGCTCGGAATATGTAGTATTCCATTGAATAGAAACTTCTACCTCGCCACGTTGATTAACAGGCGTATCGGGTGCGGAAGATCCCTCAATGTAAATAGGGTCATTAAGACCAGGTAGAATAGTTTTTTCTTCGTTTAAATATTTAACAAAGTCTACAATACCACCTGAATAGCAAAACTCCTCTTTACGAGGTGTTTCTTCGCGTTCATCAGTAAGACTGATGTGCAAATTCTTATTAAGAAAAGCGGTTTCTTGCAGGCGATCGTGAAGTGTATCAAAATTATATGTTGTAGTTTCAAAAATAGTGTCATCAGGCCAAAACGTAATGGTTGTACCTGTATGCGAAGAATCACCAACGCGTGTCATTTTTTTAGTTACTTTACCACGCTTAAATTCCATTTCAAAAATACCGCCATCACGTGAAACACGTGCTATTAAGCGTTTTGAAAGTGCATTAACAACCGAAACACCAACACCGTGCAACCCACCCGAAACCTTATAAGCAGCATTATCAAACTTACCACCAGCGTGTAAAATTGTTAAAACAACTTCTAGGGTAGGAATTTTCTTTTGAGGGTGATTCTCAACGGGAATACCACGTCCGTTATCTTCAACAGAAATAGAGTTATCGGGATGAACTATAACATTTATTGAGGTACAATACCCCGCCATTGCTTCGTCTACCGAGTTATCAACAATCTCCCAAACAAGGTGATGTAAACCAGATGCCGATGTTGTACCAATATACATTCCAGGACGTTTACGAACTGGATCAAGTCCTTCTAGAACTTTAATTTCATTACCACCGTATGAGCTGACTTCTTTTGTCACAAACACCCTCCTTTTATACGATATTTCTATTTTACGCTAATTATTAAGACTCATGATAAAATCATGTAAATGTTGTTAAATGTGCAGAAAAATCAACGAGCCTAAACAATAATACACATATTACTATACGCACTCATAGCTCCCAGCGGTTTATGTGGCTTAATTTAGCGATGAATTGTTTTTGTGTATGATGATAACTTTTGGCGTTGTAATGTTGCTTTAACAGCCTTCAGAGCAGATAAGCGAAGTGTGGGTGGTAATTTTTGTACCGCATGTTCTGCAAATTCAACTTCTTGAGAAGAAAGTGCAGGTAGAGGTGCTTGAGTTGGTTGTAAAGCAGAACTTACACAAGACACTGCTTTTATTGGTGGTTCAAACACAGGTTTTACCTGCGTATACTTAGAAAGTTTAAACAGGATATCATCAAATTTATAACCCAAGTGCGCAAGCCTTATAAGGTACATTTCTTTATTAACGTTAAAGTCAACAAGAACAGACGAAGAGTCAACAAAGACGCCTAGAATGGGATAGCGACCTTTTATTTTAGGCTCTATAACAAAAACACCAGTTGTATGTTTTCTTTCAATATCCCCTATAACCGCATTCCACGCAGTAGCAGAAGCCTTTTGTTTTTTAATTTTTGCAAGCGCAGGATTAGTTATACACGAACTTAAAAGCGAAGAAAGACTACTTTCAGCATGTTGTTTATGATTGTTTTTCATTCATATTCACCACCTGTGCGCGGTCAAGTATGTCTTTTGTAAAATACGAAAGATTTGTGGTTGTAATTATAGTCTGAATGCCTTGCTGAATAAATTCCATAATCGCTAAACGCCGCGTTTCATCAAGCTCACTCATAACATCGTCTAAAAGCAAAATAGGATTTTGTCCAGTTAACTCTTTAATAAATAGAACCTCCGCGAGTTTCCACGCTAACACAATACTTCTTTGTTGACCTTGTGAGGCATATGTACGTGCAGGTATACCGTTGATATAAAACTCAATATCGTCTCTTTGAGGACCTATAAGTGTTACTTGTCTGTGTAACTCTTCGTGTTCTTTTTGACTAAAAGCATCTAAATATGCCTGTGTAAGATCTTCTTTACTAAGAGAGCATAAAATTTGTGGTATATATATATAAGAATCTTCCGTTGTATGGTCTAAATCTTTTATCAAAGGTATTGAGCTTTTGTACTTAATTTCAAGCTGCTCGGCAGGAGAAATTGTATGATATACCTCGCAAGCTTTATGATAAAGATGATTGATGAGCTTAAAACGAGCAAAGATTACACTCGCAGATCCATATGCTAACGATACACTCCATGCATGCAATATATCTGAATCAATCAAAGGTAATTTAAGTATGTTGTTTCTTTGCTCAAGTGACCGAGAAAATGTTTTAATAAGCTTTCTATAACCTTTATGAGCAAGTATACCAAACCCATCTATTTCGCTTCGGCGGTAACGCGCTGTTTGTTTAACAAACAATAAGTCATCTGGAGAAAAAAGCACCGAAGGCATAATAGAACAAAGTGTTGACACAGAACACTTTTTATCGTTTTTAAGGTAAGTTTTAGAGTGAGTTGATATATTACATGCTAACTCAACGCTATGCAGCTCATCTTCATAAACTGCACGAAGGTGAGCTGCGTTTTCGTTATGGTAAATCATCTGGGTAAGCAAAGGCTTCCTAAATGATGTACCTGTAGTAATCATTTGTACAGCTTCGATGGTATTTGTCTTACCAACAGCATTACTACCATGTAAGACAGTTGTTTTATCACCTAAACTTATACGAAGATGTTGAAAATTTCTCCAATTTATACAGGTAAGCTCATGTAATACAAAGCTCATACTACCTCAAAACTACTAATTAGTACGAAGCGGTATCAACAAACATTGATAATTCATTGCCCCAAATGACTTAATGACAATGGGTTGAAAACTGTCAACTATTTCAAAAGTCATTTCATCAGCATGAGTTGTAGAGCGACAACATTCAAGAATAAACTGGTAGTTCATTGAAAACGAGATGGGTTCACCTTCAATAGCTGCGCTAAACTCTTCTTTTGAGGCACCAAACTCCGAAGAATCTGCCTTAAGTGTTATGAGTTGGCTTTGAGGATCTACATCAAAGATAACGCCAAGGTTTTTATTAGTAGTAACCAATGCAACACGTTTAATTGCCTGAGTAAGCTGCTCGGGATTAACAGTAAGCTTAGTATTGCAGGTATTAGGGAAGAGATTTTTGTAATTGGGGAACATGCCCTCAATTTTTAAGCTTACATACATTGTGTTCTCAAAGCTAAAGATAACTTGATTGTCAGTTAAACCTATTTGTAAACGAGGTGTAATAGTTGGTAGATTAAGGAGTTCGTGGAAACAAACAGCAGGAATAATTGCAGTAAATTCAGAATCAATCGACGCGGTTTCTGTGTTTGTATCAATAATAACCAAACGATGAGAATCTGTTGCATACATAGTAAGCTTATTTTCTTGTGCAACAAGAGTAATACCACCTAAAATAGGGTTGGATATATCTTCTTTTGTCACACGATACACACGCTCTACCATATCGTTAAGCAAATCACTTGGCAACTCGATACTTTGTGAAGGCGTGATGTCTGGAAACTCGGGAAAATCTGCAGCATCAAGTGTAGAAAGCTCATACGTTGACTTAAGACACGTTAAAACTGCTTGGGTTGGTGTTGTTTCTACGGTAATGGATGCATCAGGTAAGTTTTTCACCAACTTTGATAAGAATAATCCAGGAACAACCGTTTGACCTTCTTCTTCAACTGCCGCTTCTAACTTATGACGTATTGATACTTTAAGATCACATGTCTGTAAAGTGAGCGTTGAGCCTTGCGCTTGGATATAAATACCACCCAAAACAGGAAGCGTAGCTTGAGAGGCAACTCCACGTAAAACTATCGTAATTGCCTGATTAAATTCCTTTTGACTTACAGAGAATTTCATATGCTTCCTTTCAATTAAAAGTATCTACATCTCATTATATAAATAATAATAAATATCTAAATACTTTATTACTAATAAGTATTGTTTATATGTTAATAACTCGTTGTCTATGCAGTTAATCCCTACTATTTTACCAAACAAATCTTTTATGAGTTTCCATCACTATTAACACAGAAACTTAATCACCTCTATGTATAATGCTTTTTACACGCATTTATGAACATTCATTAACAAACATCAACAAAGTTATAAACATGCACAGCTCAGCCTATTCTTTTGTAAGAATATCTTTAAATTTTTGCAGTTGATCATAGAATACTCTGTCTTTTTTCTTTTTCTCGATAATTGCAATACTGTGTTTTATAGTTGCATGTGTGCGGTTACCAAACTTTTGACCTATGTCAGCTAATGTAATATCGGTGAGTTCACGCGCCAGCCAAATGCAAATATGACGCGGTTCAGTAAGCTCTTTATTTCTGTGATCACCTACTAAATCGTTATGAGAAATGTGGTACGTATCCTCTATGCATTTTTGGATCTCCTCAATAGTTGGGATGTGTTGACGAGGTTTCCATTTAGTAGCTGCTATCTGCGCAATATCGTTATTGGAGAAAATTCTCCCCTCTTTTTTCCTTTTACCAGCATTAATTAAGCACGTTTGAACAAAACCTTCGATAACTCTAATATTGCTTCCTGCAATTTTTGCCATATACATTCTTTGTTCTTCGGTAATTGTTCCAAAATCAATAAGTAGATGCTCTACTTCAGCATCATGACGAATGTATTTATAAAAGTTGTTAATAAGATTAAGTTTTAGTTCATAATTTGGTACTTGAATACTGATAGTTATACCAGAATCCATACGACTGGTTTCTCGCTCGTCAAACTTGCTTTCACCTAATTGGAGTTCTTGAGGCGACCGATCAGCTGCGCATACAATTTGTTTTCCATTAGAAATAAGCGAATTAAATGTATCAAAGAAAAACTTGATGGTTCCCGCTGCTGTTCGCATGTTTTGAATGTCATCAATAATAAGAACATCAATATTTTTGTAGCTACGAGCTAAAGCATTTCTTTCGAGTGGCGATTTTTGCCATGCCAGGGTGTATTCCTCAATAAATTCTGTTGCTGTTTTGTAGGCACATGTTCGAGTGGGATCATTTTTGATGATGTAGTTTTGTATAGCGCGTAACAGATGAGTTTTTCCCAATCCGCTTTTACCGTAAATAAAAAGCGGATTATATGATTGGTTGCACGATCCGCATGCCACTTGATTTGCCGCTTGATACGCTAACTGGTTTTCTTCGCCTTGTACAAAACGATCAAATGTAAGCTTGGAATCAATTTCGCTTTGTATGGGGTTTTCTACCTGACCTGTTTCAAATGAAATAATTTTATGCTCGCGGTTAAGACGTTCCATATGAGAATTTTTCATTTGATCAAAATACTGATCAATGAGCACATTATCTTGATTTTCAAGTTTGTCTAACTCATCCTTAGTAATTTGAGTTTGCACGTTAATGAGTTTATCGCTTGTTTCATTGGTGTTTTGTTCTGTTGGTTCATCAATTTTCATCCGATGAGTAGGATGTGCAGGCGTTGATTTTTGCTCTGTTTGAGATGTATGCGTTTGACTGTTCATATGAACTGCGCTGATATCATTTTGTACTTCATTATTAAAAGGCTTGAATAGAATTTGTAACGAAATTGGTTCAAACGCTGCTTCCTCAATTTTTGCTACAATCGCATCTTTATGTGTTGTTAATTTTTTGTATGCAAAATTTAAAGATGTACTGATAGTAAGAACATTATGTGTAAAGCTCACGAGCGTACATTTTTCTAACATTGCTATAACTGACGGAATATAGCCATCCTCACGAAAGAGGTTGATAACATCTTGCCATAAACTGTACGCATCGGACATATCATGCTCTGTTGCTTGTATATCCGTAGTAATCTCTTTACTCATCTATACTCCTGAATCATAACTATGGTCTTACTAAGAGTGGCTTCCTAAATAATGTTGAAAACTAGTTCTAGTATATGATGAAAACTCATAAAATACAAAAAAATGTTGAAAACTTTCCGAAGAATATCTGAGAAACAAGATCTGTTAATATGGGAAAATTTCAAATTAATCCATACAAATAGCTGCTACGAAAGGTTATTGTTGTAGGTGCGAGTTTATATATGCATACCCAAGTTTGGTTATTACTCGTTTTTGTTCCTTAGGATTTTTGTGCAGTATTCCCATGTCTTCTAATGCTTTAAGCTCACGCGACCATGTTGGTTGTGACAAACCATAAAGTTTTGTTAGTTCAGTTGGTCCTACGTATCCATATGTTTGTGCACATCTTAATACTTGCTGTTGCCGCGCTGTTAACGGCAATGTAGGAAGAGGAGATGGAACTTGTGTTTGTTGCATCTGTATAGGATATGCTGCCTGCGCTTGTTGTTGAAGCTCTTCTTGTGGTGGTACCTGCTGATATGTTTGTTGATACATAGGGGCGTAATTTGTAGAAGAGTGCTCGGGGTTGTATGATGTGTATCCACGAGCAAGATAGCTGGCGTTTGCTGGGTATGCTCTGTTAAAAATATTTGCTTCGTTTGTACCCGAGCTTTGTACAAAGTTCATTGGTTGATGAGCTGCATACTCTTGCATACCAGTGTATGTGTTATCTGTTTGAGTTTTATCATAAGTTTTATGCGCGTGTTGCGTACCGCCACTTTGCGCGCATAAAGTAACGATAGTTCCACCATTGATATTATCTTCAACATCTAAAAATCCGTGCGTGCTTTTCATATACTCGCGCACATAAGGAAGTCCCGATCCAACACCGCGGATATAATGTTTCATTTCAGTTGTAGCGGATGTGGTGCCAAAATCAAGAGCCTTGTCTTTTTCTTTAATTCCAGGTCCTTGATCTGCAAATCGTATGGTCATGCCCTTATCTAAAATGCTGATAGATGGTTCAATAAAATACGCATGAATGAAATTTTCAACAATTTCCCTAATTACCATAAAAGGTATAGTCCCGCCTTGTTCTGAGGCTAATTTTGTTACTTGTTGAGTGATTTCTTCCAAATAGTCGCGTACATTACAAGGTTCAATTACTACTACACGCGGCGCAGCGTTTACAGCATCAAACACCGCAATTCTAGCTGCATAATGAGGTAATAAGTCAGTATTTTTAGAGGTTTCGTCTGACACGGTCTTACCTTTGTTGTCTAAGTCTTTCTCACTTTCATGGTCTTCTACAAAAGGATAAAACGCATGTGCCATATTCTCACCCCTTTTATTACCTTTGGCTTTTATTGCTCTTTGCAAGCTTATATATTACGACATATCCACTCTTTTTCATCATTCAATCTCAATTTCATTCATAATAAATGCATTGTCTTTCATAGATGAAAGATGTTGAAAATAAGTTTTCAACATTTGTTAAAAAGATGTAGATAACTTTATAAACATATCTATAAAAGAATGAATAAAACTGTGAAAACTTTTATAAAATAGCAGGTAATCAATAGTGATTTTGATAAAAACTTTCAAACATATGTCATAAATTTTCTTAAACGATGAAAAGTTATGAAAATATAAAGAGCAAGCTTTCTAAGGGCTCAAGGTGTTTCCAAACACGTTGAATTTAAGGTGTTCATGTATAAATATTGACATACACCTGCATAAACTCCTATACTTTTTAGGCTTATTACAAACAGGCATCGTATACCGTATATAAAACTAGTATAAAGGGGTTTTTATGAAACGTACGTATCAACCTAATAAGTCTAAACGTGTTAAGACTCATGGCTTCCGTGCTCGTATGGCTACCAAAGCGGGTAGACTTGTTCTTGCTCGTCGTCGTGCTAAGGGTCGTAAAAGACTTACCGTAAGTCTGTAATAACGTAGATAGTTTATAAGGAGAGGGGTATGCAAACCATAAAGTCAAAACAAGACTTTGCTATGGTTTTTAAAAATGGGAAAAGATTATTTCATCCTGCTGTGAAGATAGTTTTTATTCCGTCTGCGCAAACAACCCGTGTTGCGTTTTGCGCACCTAAGAGAATAGGATGTGCACCTCTTAGAAACAGATGTAAAAGACTTCTAAGAGCAGCTGTTCGCGACATACCTTGTGTTCCACAAAATTTTGATGTGATTATGTTTGCTACACACAAAACAAATGCGTACTCCTCTTATGAACTAAGTAAGATTGTAAATAAACTCCTACATTCCATAACAACATCTTAGGTGTTATAGATCATAAATCATAAGGTACTTACACGCTTGTCTTAAGAGTTATAAGATGAAATTAGGCAAAACGGAAAACGTTTTTATTACGCTTATTAGAGGATATCAAAAGTATCTATCCCCTCTTATGCGTCCTTCATGTATTTATAGCCCTACCTGCTCTGAATATGCATGTGAAGCACTTAGAAGGTATGGATGGTTAAAAGGAAGTTATTTAGCTCTTCGTCGTATTTTACGTTGTCATCCCTTTCATAAGGGAGGATTTGACTCAGTGCCCTAAACAGTTACGGAGGACGTATGTGGGATTGGTTTATAGGAATATTAACCCAAATTCTTGAGCTTTTACAATCGCTGTGTGGTGATTGGGGCTTGGCGGTTATTATATTAACTTTGATTATACGTGTGTTGTTAGTACCACTTATGACTAAATCAACCGAATCTTCTGCTCAAATGCAGGTACTACAACCAAAAATGCAAGAGATTAAAGATAAATATGCTGATGATCCTGCACGTATGAATGAAGAAATGCAAAAATTTTATTCCGAGCATAAGTTTAATATGCTTGGTGGGTGTTTGCCTACACTCTTACAAATGCCGATCTTTTTTGGTTTATTTACCGTTGCAAGCAAAATTCCACAAGATGCTTCGTTTTTTAATATACTCCCCTCTATTTCATTATCTCCTCAAACAGTTTTTGAGCAGCAAGGTTTGTCTGGCGCGGCAATTTACATTCTTTTGGTTATTACCTTTAGTGTTATGACATTTATTCCAATGGTTATTACTTCTTCTACAACATCATCTCAACAGCGTTCTCAAACAATAACCATGGGTGCTGTGATGAGTGTCTTTATGCTTTGGTTTGGTTGGACTGTTCCTACTGCAGTTTTGCTGTATTACAATACGTCATCGCTTTGGCAAATTATTCAGCAAAAACTTGTAACCGATAGAGTTATGGCACGTGTGAAAAAAGAAACCGAAGAAAAAATGAAAAATCAGAGCGTGCAACCAGATGTTGTAAGAAAAGAAAAGAAAAATCGTCCTCATAAAAAGGGATAACTATTAATATCACTAAGGAGAGTTTATGAGTACCGAGTCACAATTTATGCCAGATAGTTTTGATTCACTTAATGAGTCTGATTCGCAGGTGAATCGTAGTGATTCTATATTTAAAGATACAAAAGCCTCACTTGATGCGTTTTTAGCTCAACAACATGCAGATGGCTTCTTTTCTGAAATTACTTCAACATTAGAGCACGTATACAAACCTTCAATAGAAGATAAAAAACCTGTACAACGCAGATTTTCCTCAAACACTCCTCAAGATCTGCGCTCTAGGGATGAACATGTTGAAAGCGAATATGTACCAAGCGATAATCCTGTTATTAATGCAATTCACGACCATATGGTAGCTCGTGAGCCTTTGTCTGAAGAGGAAAAAGACTTTATTGCTTCTATTGTTGTATCACATCTTAAGTCTATTCTGGGATTTTTTGGTGAAACAAGTGTTTCTAT
>CAMQEO010000022.1 GCA_946999785.1 uncultured Atopobium sp. | reverse complement strand
TCTTGTTCAGAAAAGCTATGAGCATAGCGCATAACGCCTTGCGTATGCTTCCATCCAAGCAGGTAATCGTTGTTTTCTAGCTCGCGCACGTCAAGTATATATCTTTGTTGTGCCGCCAGCGCGCATAATGCCTCTTCCGTTTGCGCTTGCGCTTTGGCGCGTCCTTGCTCGGTGTTGCCAAAACACCAAAACGAAAGCACGATAATGCCGCCTACACGTACATGCTTACAAAGTGCTGATAGGAACGCTTGCCTGAGCTTAAAGCTGGGAATATGATGCATAAAGCCAAAGCATACCATGAGGCTTGTGGTATGTGTAAGCTCTTCCATGGGGTCACGCTCATCCATGAGCTTAGATAACACATCTGTGGTATGAATAGTTACGCATGCATGTTGCGTAAGCGTATGCGAGAGCTTTTGCATGCCAAGTTGTGTAAGTGCTGATTGTTTGTCAATGCCAATGTAAGAGAGCGCACCCTTGGTGCCTGCATTGGGGTAACCTTTATTGTTGTGCAGGTAGTTGATGAGAAAATCTAGAAATCTAAGGTTTCCGCATGCCACATCAATACAGTCACAAAGATGTGTTTGTGTTAACGGTGTTTGTTCAAATAGTGTTGGCACAACCGCTACCTTGTTGTTATCAAACGGCGGTAAACCGTGTTTGAGCAGGTAATCCATTGCATATACCCATCCATCCCATGGACGGTTGCGCGTATCAGAAAACGACTGGGCTTCCTTGTTGTAAAAGTCATTGGTAAGGCTGACCAATGTTTGCATGGTTTGTTTGTTCAACGCTCTTTCTTTCCGTTCTTTCTGTCCGTCCCATCTTTTGTATGCAAATGTCCTACACGGAATCAAGCTTGTTGGTGCTTGGTGTTTTTTCTTGCAAGCGCATCTGTTGTTCTCGTATGCTTAGCATATGCGCTAAACTAATACTATGACTACTGCACCAGAATACATATATCATAACACGCCACAAATTGACGATGTTCTTCTTAAGCTTATCAAGCGCGTTGAGAAAACAGGCGCGCTTACGTCTGTTCAGCTCAATGCATTTCTTAACGAATGCAACCGTGGAATTACCACCCACGAAGAACAAACTTCAAAAAAGCAGCTTATTCCTCGGTATATGGAAGTTAAGCATTATGAACATCAGATATGGAAATCTTGGGGCGTAACCGATGAAACAGAACAAAAACTTATTCAAACGTTGCGTATAAAGCCCAGACGCTCTGCTTCGGGCGTGGCTACCATTACGCTTCTTACCAAACCATGGCCGTGCAGCTCAAATTGTATTTTTTGTCCAAGCGATATTCGTATGCCAAAAAGTTATATGAGCCGAGAACCAGCTTGCCAGCGTGCAGAGCAATGTTTATTCGATCCATTTTTACAAACGACCTTGCGTCTGCAAGCGTTGGTGAATATGGGTCATCCAACCGATAAAATAGAAATCATTATTTTGGGCGGAACATGGAGCGAATATCCCACAGCGTACCAGTGCTGGTTTATTCGCGAAGTTTTTCGCGCGCTCAATATGGGGTACGCTTCACACAAAGAGAGAAACGCCATTGTTGCGCTGTACGAGCGCTGTGGCTTGCGCTTTGATCCGCACGCTCGTGAAATTCATTATGAGCAAACTCAACACGATATTGACGCAGGAAAACTTACCTATAATGAGGCATTTACTACAGCGTATACAGCTCGCGCAACTTGGGTTAAAGCAGCCGCGTTTCAACGCGCTTCTATGGATGAAGTTCGCGAACAGCAGCGTATCAACGAAGGCGCACATCATCGTGTAGTTGGCCTTGTTATCGAAACGCGACCCGATACCATAAGCGTTGAGCACCTCTACCTTATGCGCGCGCTTGGTTGTACAAAAGTCCAAATGGGCATTCAGGTGCTTAACGAAGAAATTCGTCAACGTAATTTACGCAAAGGTTCACTTGATGATATAAAACAAGCATTTGAGCTGCTGCGTTTATTTGGATTTAAGATTCATGTGCATGCAATGGTTAATCTGTTGGGCTCAACGCCGGATATCGATAAAAAAGATTTCAAAATGTTGGTGCATGACAGCTTGTATTTGCCCGATGAAGTAAAACTCTATCCGTGTGTGTTGGTAGATTCTGCTCGGCTAAAAGCTTGTTATGAGCGTGGTCTTTGGCAGGCATACACCGAAGAAGAGCTGGTAGATGTGCTTGTAAGCGATGTGCTGGCAACGCCATGTTTTACACGTATTTCGCGTATGATTAGAGACATTTCGTCTACCGACATTATTTCGGGCAATAAAAAGGGTAATTTGCGCCAGTTAGTGGAACAAAAAATTGCACAAAGCACTACACAACCACGCGAAATTCGTATGCGCGAAATTGCAACAAGTATGCTTGATCCGCGCACGCTTCATATGGAAGTTGTTCCGTACGCCACAAACGTTTCTACAGAGTATTTTTTGCAGTGGGTCGATGACCATAACCGTATAGCAGGCTTTTTGAGGCTTTCTCTTCCGCATAGATCTGCGATCGACAAATATTGTGCATGCGAGCATTTTCCTATTTTGCCTCATGAAGCAATGATTAGAGAGGTTCATGTATACGGTACAACGGCTCAAATTGAAGGTCATGCTGGAACGGCTCAGCATCATGGCTTGGGTAAGCAACTCATTAGTCGTGCAAAATCTATTGCACACGAAGCAGGCTATACGTCGATAAATGTTATTTCTTCGATTGGAACACGCAAGTATTATCGTTCGCAAGGATTTATGGACGCGGGGCTCTATCAACGTGCAAATCTTGCGTGCTTAAAAGACTAGTTCGTGGTGTGTGCAGGAGTATCTACAGGATTACTCTTAACAATTCGCACAAGCCAGTATGAGTTTTACTGTTGTGAAGACAATAAGAAAATCTAAGTGTACTTATTAAGATTTTGTTATTCCTCTTGTATAAGAAAAAAAATATGGGTATGCTTTCTAATAGTTGATGAGCAAGTTGCAATACTTCATTTGTTCATCCTCAAATTTGTATTAGGTTCCTTGCACGTATGTTGTGCATACAAAAGGAGGTTCATATCATGACACTTAAGCCTTTGGCTGACCGAGTTTTAGTTAAACCCGCTCCAAAAGAAGAAAAAACATCTTCGGGATTGTATATTTCAAGCGGTGCACAAGAAAAGCCTCAACGTGGCGAAGTTGTCGCAGTTGGCGCTGGTAAATTAAACGACAAAGGCGAGCGCATTGCTTTAGACGTTAAAGTGGGAGATCAGGTTTATTACGGCAAATTTGGCGGTAATGAAGTTAAGATCGATGGTGAAACATATCTGTTGCTCCGCAGCGATGACATCTATGCAATTTTGTGCGAGTAAGTAAATTCTCTATAAATACATGCAGGCACATATCTGCTCAAGTAGCAAAAACACATGATGTACCTGCGCAAAGTAGTATCTTAAATTGAAAGGAAAAGCTCAATGGCTAAAGATATTGTTTTTGGTACCGATGCTCGTGCCAAACTTGCTCACGGTGTAAATACACTTGCTGACGCTGTAACCACCACCCTTGGACCTAAGGGTCGCTACGTTGCACTTCAGCGTTCTTACGGTGCTCCTACCATTACCAACGATGGTGTAACCGTTGCAAAAGAAGTAGAACTTAAAGATCCTATCGAGAACATGGGTGCACAGCTTGTTAAAGAAGTTGCTACAAAAACCAATGATACCGTAGGTGACGGTACTACAACAGCAACGCTTCTTGCTCAAGTTATTGTAAACGAAGGCTTGCGCAACGTTGCCGCAGGTGCAAACCCCATTGCCATTCGTCGCGGTATTGTAAAAGCTGTTAATGCTGCGGTAGAAGAAATGAAGAGTGCTTCTAAGGCAGTTTCTACTAAAGAGCAAATTGCTTCCGTTGGAACAATTTCTGCAGTAGACGCCGAAATTGGTAACAAAATTGCCGACGCCATGGAAGTTGTTGGTAAAGACGGCGTTATTACCGTAGAAGATTCTCAAACCTTTGGTATTGATATTGATACCGTTGAAGGTATGCAATTTGATAAGGGATACATTTCACCTTACTTTGCAACCAACAATGACACCATGACTGCCGAGCTCAAGAATCCTTACATCTTGATGACCGATCAAAAGATTTCCAACATTCAAGACATTCTTCCTGTTCTTGAGGGTATCCAAAAGAGCGGTTCACCTCTTCTTATCATTGCAGAAGATGTAGACGGCGAAGCATTGGCAACGCTCATTCTTAACAAGCTCCGTGGTACGCTTACCGTATGCGCTGTTAAGGCTCCTGGTTATGGTGACCGCCGTAAGCGTATGCTCGAAGATATTGCTGTTCTTACTGGTGGTCAGGCAGCTATGAAAGAGCTTGGCGTAGAGCTTACCGATGTAACAGCCGAGATGCTTGGTCGCGCTAAGTCAGTTAAGATCACGAAAGACAATACAACCATTGTTGATGGCGCAGGTTCTAAAGATGCTATCAATGAGCGTGTTGCACAAATCAATAATGAGCTTGAAAATACTACTTCTGACTTTGACAAAGAAAAGCTCCAAGAGCGCAAGGCAAAACTTGCAGGTGGTGTAGCTGTTATTAAAGTTGGTGCAGCTACCGAAGCAGAGCTTAAAGAAATCAAGAGCCGTATTGAAGACGCTCTTCAAGCAACTCGCGCAGCTGTAGAAGAAGGTATTGTAGCTGGTGGTGGTGTTGCATTCTTGCAAGCTGCAGCAGCTCTTGATAACGTTAAAACTTCAGAAGCCGATGAACAACTTGGTGTTGACATCATCCGTAAAGCTTTGATGGCTCCTGTTAAAAAGATTGCTACCAACGCTGGTTATGAAGGCTCAGTTGTAGTTGAGAAGATTTCTAATCTTCCTGCAGGTGAAGGTCTTAACTCTGCTAATGGCGAGTGGGGCGACATGATTAAGATGGGCGTTCTTGACCCAGTTAAGGTTACCCGTACTACCTTACAAAATGCATCTTCAGTTGCTTCGTTGATTCTTATTACCGAGGCTACTATCTCAGACGAGCCAAAAGATACTTCTATTGAAGAAGCTATCTCTCGCGCAGCTGCTTCAGGTCAACAAGGTGGCGGAATGTACTAATCGCATGATGGATACAAAGTTGCATGTATAACGTTTGCATGTTTTAAGCGTTAGTGGTAATGCGTATCTGAATGTGATGTACATAAGAATGGTTACTAAACGTGTATGTCTCGAAAGAGCGTGCACGTTTTTTGTATACGTATGTTCAGAAATAATCTTATATTATATGCAAATTGCTAAACCATTTATAAAAATAGAGCTTGTGTTCAGCTTATGGGGGGGGGTACAATCCTCATATGTATCATACCTATAAAGGAGGCTCTATGGTCAATAACAATAAGCACCAAGGTATACGCGCATCCTTGTTACTTCCTTTAAGTTGTGTTCTTGGTTTGGGTATTGCATGTGCGCTTTCTCAGCCAACTACCGCTTTAGCACAAAACCCTGGTTGGGTTCATAAAGATAACGCTTGGACCTATGTTAAAGACGACGGAAATCTAGCAACAGGCTGGCTTAAAACGCCTAACGGTAAATGGTTCTACTTTAATAAAGATACCTATTACATGGTAACAGGTAAGCTCACCGATGGTACTAAAGACTACTGGCTAGATGAAAACGCAGGTCTTTTGTATGACTCTTGGGTACAGGATACTAAAGGAAATTGGTTACATACCGATGATAAAGGCATTCTGGCAAAAGGCTGGTATCAAACCGTATACAACGGCAAATGGTGGTACTTTAACGACGATTACAAACTTGCAACAGGCAAAGTAAGTTATAAGGGTTATGACTACTGGTTAGACTCCTCTCAAGGTTTGGTTTATAACGATTGGGCAAAAGACGCCCAAGGCAAATGGCTTCACACCGATAAATGGGGTTGCCTTGTTAAAGGGTGGTACTACACTGCTAACGGTAAGTGGTTCTACTTTAACAACGATTACAAGCTTGCAACAGGCAAAGTAACCGATAAGGGTAATGACTACTGGTTAGACGCCTCTCAAGGTTTGGTGTATGATTCTTGGGCAAAAGATGCCCAAGGCAACTGGCTCCATACTAATGAGAAGGGTATTTTAGTAAAAGGCTGGTACTACGCTGCTAACGGCAAGTGGTTCTACTTCAATGATGACTACACCATGAAAGTGGGAGAGCTTAAAGAAGACGGTAAGATCTATACACTTGATGTTAACCAAGGCTTGGTTGATACTAGAGTTGAAGGAGAAACTCCGTCACAAACTTCTCAGCAATCAGGTTGGGTCAAGAATGCAGACGGCTCTTTCTCGTATAAAGATAACAACAAATTTGTAAGAGGTTGGTTTAAAACTCCAAACGGCAAGTGGTTCTACTTTAACAAAGCTACGAGTAAAGCCGAATTTGGTATGCATAAAGAATTAGAAGACCGCCGCATAATAGCTCCAGAATTGGTACCTGAACAAGACTTTAAAGAAATTGATACTCATGTGTACTGGATTGACCCCAATCAAGGTCTTGTGTATAACTCCTGGGTTAAGGACAATAAGGGTAATTGGCTACATACCGATGATAAGGGTAGACTTTACACTGGAAAACGTGAAATAGATGGCAAGTGGTGTTTCTTCGATGAGAACTTTATTTATCAGTCAGATCCTAAATCATGGCATAGTTTTAATGAGTTTTCATCTTGGCTTCTGCAAGGAAGCTTAAGCACTCAGGATGCCGATGCCTTAAAGCGAGGCGCCTTTGCGTTCTTTAAAGCTCAAGGTGCAACTCGTGCTCTAGAGGTTCTTACTCAGTCTAAGCTTGCATCTTATACTCATGAAAACGTTCAACTTAAAGACGCAACAAGTGTTTACAATATGGCGTATGCATACAGCCAACTTAAGAGATTTAATGGGCTTCGTGTAAAAAGCGGATTACCCGAATTTAAGGTAACGTATAGACTCATGGCAGAAGCTATGGTATTTGCAAATTACATGTGTTCATTCGAATACAGAGACTTTAAAGATGGGAAATGCATTGCGCCTTCGTTTACAGCACTAGATGGAAAAACAGGTCTTAAGTCGTTTGAAGTTTATACTATAGACAGCAGTGGATACTCTAGTAATCCATTTAGAACGTACCATGATAACGGCATGCATGCAGAACGTTGGCCTTATGCTGTTGATCCTAAGTATCCGTATACAGGTTATGCTTTTGTTGGTCGATGGTTTTCTGTCTATAATCAAGCTTTTGACACCTCGCTTGAAGATGGTGAGCAAGCTATGACCCTCGATGAATACTGGGATAAATTTACTACGTGGGTTGATAGCGTTAAATAGGCATAGTTTTGACAGCTTAAAATAAGTGCTGCATTTATAGTAACGTGCACAACACCAGTTGATGACGTGTTTTGTGCACATAAAGCACGTGCTTGCTTGAGAGCTTCGCCCCTATGGACGAAGCTCTTTTATTACCATGAGAACAGATTGCGTATCTGGCACGCATCAAGTTCATACATAAATTTTTATTCTTGTACACGATCGTGATTGATAGGCGTATAAAACAGGTGTTTGATTTCGTCTTGCGTGTGAGCTTGTCCTAATACCCACATGGTTTTGGCGAGCAAAGCCTCGGTGGTCATATCGGCACCACGTAGAACACCTTCGTTATGAGCAAATGCTTGTCCAACTTCGTATACGCCTAAATCTAAACCTTCTTCGGCAACTTGTGTGGTAAGTACAAGCGTTTTACCTTGCTCTATCCAGTCTTTAAGCGCAGACGCAAAATTATGTTGAGCAGAATTGGGAATGCCGCCTATACCAAATGTTTCTAGAATAAGTGCATCATAATCTCTTGTGAGCGCATCAAAAATATTGGGTTTAAGCCCTGGGGTAAGTCTTAGACACATAACGCGATCGTTAAGACGCTCATAAAAGCGCACACATGAGTGCGCACCTTCTTGTGCTGTTTTGTAATTGCTACATTCCGACGCCATTGGTGCATGCGGTATAGATAAGCCTGATTGCAAAGCACTTCTGTTTTGTTGGGGTTTTTGATCGCAAGAGCTATGTCGCACAATTTTATTTGCGCGAATCATGGCAATTAAGGGATAATTTATGCTGGTAAACGCGTTATAGCTCATGGTTTTTTGCTTATACGCGCGTGTTCCGCACATAACAGATCCGCCAAATACCACATTTACATCGTAGGAATCATCATCGCATGCAAAAAGTGCCGCCTGATAAAGATTAAGTTTTGCATCGGTAAAAGCACCTGTCATAGGCTGCTGCGAACCGGTAAGTACAATAGGCTTGGGACTGTTTTGAATAAGGTAGGATAGCGCGGCTGCGGTATATGCCATGGTATCGGTGCCATGCAGCACAATGAACGCATCAAAATCATCGTAGGCATCTTTAATGCAGCGTGCAATTTGTAACCAGTGCTTGGGCAGCATATTAGTTGAATCAATATTCATAAGCTGCTTGGTCTTAAACGTGCAAATGTCTTTGAGTTGCGGTACATAGCGCGCAAGTTCTTCTCCCGAAAGTGTGGGAGTAAGGCCTTCTGCCATGGGTTGCGAGGCTATTGTGCCGCCTGTAGCTATAAGCAAGATATGCTTCATGTTTGTACTCTTTGTCTTGTGTGTGTTCAATATAGTATGCGCTGTGTACGCGATAAGTGCTGTGTACGCGAACCATAAGCATTACGTATTGTAACAATAATATGTGCACAAAAACGTAGCGCCTTATAAGCTCATACAGCCAAAAGCACTCTCACAATACCTACATAATAGGCAGCTGGTAGCCGCGCGCGTATGAAACAGCTAAGCTAACAGCCAAAACACGAGGGGATTGCCTTATTGGTAGGTTTACCAATAAGCCCGAATTGTATGATAGAGAAGCTGAAAGTTAACTGAATATAACTTTGTTGTACAATAGCATCGATTCAAAAGTTAGTAGTGGTTAACACGTATTTACAGAGCTACAAGGCGTGTTTGAAATCGTTTTCTCTATAACCACTCGTTGTCTGGAGGTTTGCATGAACAAGTTTGGTACTATTGCAGCTTCGGCTCTTTCCGTGGGCTTAGCATTTTCTATTTTTGGTTGCGCAGGACAACAAAGCGCTCCTAAAGCACAATCTCAAAATGCTGAGGCCGAGCAATCTCAAAGCGCATCTGCTGATAAAAAAGAGGCGGTAAAGGATCTCAAGGGCTGGGAAGGCACTTGGAATGACTTTAGCAAGTATCTTGATGATAAGCAGCTTGATTCCGCTTATGCTGAGAAGGCAAAAGAAGCAGGTAAGTCACCTGAGGACATTAAGAAAGAGCTTAAAGAGCGTCGTCATTCAGACTTTGGTGGTCTTGAGATCAAGGGCGACACCATTACCTTCCTTGATGGCTTTAAAGACAAGGGTGGAAAAGAAATCGGTAAAGTTACCTATAAATTTAAAGACTCCAAGAAGGTTCAACACGGCGGTAAAGAGCTTGAATGGGATGTTTTTGAAGCAGAAGATAAAGATGCTAAATATCCTGTACTTCTCATGATGCCAGTTCACGGTGAGGAAGAACTTGTTCACTTCCACATGCGTTATGGTAAGAATGCTGATGAACTCTTTAAGAAAGACGGTTGGTTCCCAACATTTGTTAAACCAAACAGCACTATGGATCAAATTGCCGACGAGGTTAAAGAGTAAATTTGATTTAATAATTTCTAAAAGTCCTCGCACGTGCGGGGACTTTTTGCTTACCTATATGGAGTATCAAATCGTATGAGATATTCAAGAAGAGAATTTTTGGGCCTTTGTGCTGGTGCCTGTTCCGCTACGCTTGGCGCAAGCATGTTGGGCGCATGTCGCAGAAGATCGCATGCTAAACCCGTTATTTATGCATCTTTTTATCCCGTATTTGACTTAGTTCGCGAAGTTGCTCAAGATACGGTTGAACTACATTCATTTATGCCACCTAATAAAGACCCCCATGTTTGGGAGCCAACGCCAAAGGGTCTGCGCGATTTAAGCGAAGCCGATCTCTTAGTGGTAAATGGTGCCAATATGGAGCACTGGATTGATCAGGTTCGTGACAACTTGCCTAATCTACCTGTATTAACGCTTTCGGATGGCATTGATTTAATTACCTATCGTGGTGCGGCTGCAATGGGAGAATTTCAGTACATAGCGCGTCTTGGTGTAAGAAGCGGTACGTACGGCTTTGAATTTGGCCACACGCACCAAGACATTATGCGTGTTGCGTTCTTTAAGGCAGACGAATCTACACCACTTGCAGATTTGGTAAAGCGTGGTCGCCAGATTATGCAGCAAAAAGGCGAGGTTATTGCCCAGCATAAAACAATTGATGTTGAAGACGGTAAAGTGTATGCACTTGAGATGGGTCACGAGAGCGGATATATTGGATTTACCCTGCCCGAAGACGCAAGTTGGATTGTGCTTTCTGATAGAGCGAGCGCCGATTTGTTATCGTATCGTTTAGTTGAATCAGAAAATGGTGACGAAATTAAAGTAACGCCATTGATGGAAGGTTCTTCATCGGGTACCGACAAAATTACCTATGATCCTCACTCATGGATTTCATTTATGAATGCTAAACAGTATTGTGCGGCTATTCATGACAAACTCTGTGATATGTATCCTGCCAATAAAGAGGAATATCGTAAAAATAAGCTTGATGTTGTTTCTCGTCTTACCGAATTGGGCGCGCAGTATAAAGAGAAATTTAAGCCTTTAAAGCGCCGTGAATTTGTGGTAACGCATAATGCATATTCGTATCTGTGCCGAGATCTTGGCATTAAACATTTTCCATTGCAAGGACTTACATCTACCGAGGCACCAGCGCTTAAAACTGTTCGTAAGGCAGTTGATTTTTGCCATCGACACAATGTAACAACTGTATTTTATGAGCTTGGAGCATCGTCTAAAGGTGCCGATACTGTTGCCGAAGAAATTGGCGGTCAGGCGGTGCCACTGGCTTCGATGGAGTACGTAAGTGAAGAGCAAGGTGCCGAGATGAACGGCTACGTTGAAATCATGAAAGACAACGTTGAAAAGATATATCAATCACTTGTTTAACGTATCTATTTGCACGTTTGGTACACAATTGTTTGAAGCCTAAGGAGGGTTCATGCACATAATAGATGTTTCGAACCTCAATTTTGGATATACATCCGAGTTGGTGCTCAAAGATGTCAATCTTTGTGTTGACGAGGGACAATTTATTTGTATAACCGGAGAAAATGGTTCGGGTAAATCGACGCTTTTGAAAGTTTTGCTTGGTGAACTTAAGCACTTTGAAGGCAGCATTAAATTATTTGGAAATCCAATTAACTCAATTAAAGACTTTAAGGATATTGGCTACGTTCCTCAAAACAGCGTTATGAATAAAGTTGCTTTCCCTACTACCTGTAGAGAAATGGTGGCTATCAATTTATACCGTTCGTTTGGTCCTGTTAAATTTCCCGGAAAAAAGCATTTTGAGCGCGCGGAAAAGGCCTTAGTTGACATGGGTTTGGAAAAATATGTTCGCACGCCATTTAACGAGCTTTCTGGTGGATTGCAGCAGCGCGTTATGATTACACGTGCGCTCATCAATGATCCACGTCTTTTGATTTTGGACGAGCCAACGGCAGGCGTTGATAACGAGAGTAAAGTTCGCTTTTTGGATCTTTTGGAAACAGTTACGCAAGAGCGCAATATTACTGCTGTTTTGGTTTCTCACGAACTTGAACTTGTATCACGTCATATTAACTTTGATGCAACCTACCGTATTAATTCAGGAAGGATAGCTCATGTTTGATCTTCTTTCAATTTTTCAATTTGAATTTATGCGCCGAACGCTTGCTGCGGGTCTTATGCTTGCTATTGCATTGCCGCTTATAGGTATCGTGATGATTAACCGCAAAACGTCAATGGTTTCAGACGCACTGTCGCATGTTTCGCTTATGGGTGTTGGATTAGGTTTAATTTTTGGATTTGACCCCGTTATTGGTGCAGTGTGCACGTGTATTGTTGCAGGATTCTTTATAGAAGGAATTCGCGCAAAAATGCCTCAGTTTGGCGATATGTCGGTTGCGGTAATTATGAGCGCTGGCCTTGGTATGGCAGTTGTTCTTGCCGACTTTGCACCTGGTGGAAATACGTTTGAATCGTATTTGTTTGGTTCGGTTTCTGCAGTAACGGTTGTTGATCTTATAAGCACCGCAGTAGTTTTTGTAGCCACGCTTTTGGTGAGCATTATTTGTTATGCAGGTCTTTTAGACCTAGCAATTGATGTAACGCTTGCTCGTCTTGCTGGTGTAAAAGTTGCGCTGGTAAATGGTGTATTTACACTGCTTGCAGCTATCATGATTGGTTTAGCTTGTAAAGTTGTAGGCGCTCTTTTGGTTGTATCTCTTGTTGCACTTCCCGTTGCAACTGCGCTTATCATCAGCCGTTCGTACTTCCAAACCTGCGTGTTGTCCGTAATTTTGGGTATCATTTATACGATGGTAGGACTTATTTTCTCGTACTTTGAAGACGTTCGTCCTGGTGGAGCAATTGTTGTGGCTGCTGTTATTGGAATTGTGATATTCCTTATTGTTTCTTCAGTTAAAAATAGATTTAATCCTACTAAAGGACGTGGCATATCTAATGCTGCTGCCGCAAGCGCACAATAAGTCATTTTGTTTTAGAGTTGCTCTATAGGATGTTGCTATAGAATATATGGCTACGTAATAATAAGGCTTTGGATGACTCCAAAGCCTTATTTTGTTTATGCTTCATCATGCTTCAAACGGTCTATTATGTGGACGTGCCTTCGTCCGTTGTCTGGCTGTTGTCTAACTCACGACTGTGAGGAGGCCATCGTTTTGCACGTTTAAGGCTGTCACATAATATCCATTCAATTTGTCCGTTAACGCTTCTCATTTCATCACGCGACCAAATTTCGAGCGCATTCCAGATATCTGGATGTATGCGTAAGGGATATTGCTTTCTTATTGCCATATGCCTTGAGCTTTCGTGTTTGTAGCAGTTAATACAGTAGGAAATCTTGTACGTGCACGTGTGCATATCCGTTTATTACTAGTTTTTACTCATATAGTATCAAGCAATCAATTTTTTAAGCGGTATACACCAGATTCACTATTGATACAGCGACCCTGTATTAAGCACTGGCTGAGTTTCTGATTCGCCACAAAGAACCACCATAAGATTGCTTGCCATAGCTGCTTTTTTATCATCGTCAAAAGCAACTACACCTTCTTGCGCAAGAGAGGTAAGCGCCATGTTAACCATAGATACCGCGCCTTCTACAATTTTCTTGCGAGCAGCAATAACAGCCTCTGCTTGCTGACGACGAAGCATTGCCTGAGCAATTTCTGGTGCGTATGCAAGGTGTGTGAGTCGAGCGTCTTCAACCGTTACACCTGCTGGAGCAAGTTTAGCGCTTAGCTCTTGGCGAAGCCTTTGCGATACGTCTTCGATATTGGAGCGAAGCGTAATAGCGGTGTTGGTGGCATCATCATCTTCCATGTGGTCATAGGCATATAAACTTGCAACGTGACGGACTGCTGTTTCGGTTTGCATGTCTACATATGCCTCGTAGTTATCCACATCAAATACGGCTTTAGCCGTATCAACAACGCGCCAAACAATAACGGTTGCAATTTCTATGGGGTTTCCCATCTTGTCATTTACTTTAAGACGATCGCCCGTAAGCGTGCGTGCTCTGAGCGAAATAGTTGTTTTGCGAACTTTTACTTGTTCGTTAGATGACGAGGAATTGTTATTTGATTCAGATAGATTGTATGCTTTGTATTCCACTGACGAGTTTAAGGTGCGCGCAAAGAACGGATTTGCAAAATGCAAGCCGTCTGTTTTTACCGTTCCTT
>CAMQEO010000021.1 GCA_946999785.1 uncultured Atopobium sp. | reverse complement strand
GGTGCAGCTCAGATGGACGGTGCAATCCTCGTAATTGCTGCTACCGATGGTCCTATGGCTCAAACTCGTGAGCACATCTTGCTTGCTCGCCAAGTAGGTGTTCCTTACATCATCGTATTCCTTAACAAGTGTGATATGGTAGACGACGAAGAGCTTATCGACCTCGTTGAAATGGAAACTCGTGACCTCTTGAGCGAGTATGACTTCCCTGGAGACGATATTCCTATCATCCGTGGTTCTGCTCTTGGTGCTTTGAATGGCGAGCAAAAGTGGATAGACTCTGTAGTAGAGCTCATGCACACTGTTGACTCCTACATTCCAACACCTGCTCGTGACAACGAGAAACCATTCTTGATGGCTGTTGAAGACGTTATGACCATTTCTGGTCGTGGTACCGTTGCTACTGGTCGTGTTGAGCGTGGTGAGCTTAAGCTTAACGACACCGTTGAGATCGTTGGTATTAAAGACACTCAATCTACCGTTGCTACTGGTATCGAAATGTTCCGTAAGACCCTTGACTTCTGTGAAGCAGGAGACAACGTAGGTATTCTTCTTCGTGGTATTAAACGTGAAGACATCCAACGTGGACAGGTTCTCTGCAAACCTGGTTCAGTAACTCCTCACAAGAAGTTCACTGGTGAGATCTACGTTCTTACTAAAGACGAAGGTGGACGTCACACTCCATTCTTCTCTGGATACCGTCCTCAGTTCTACTTCCGTACCACTGACGTAACCGGTGACGTACAAGCTCTTACCGATGCTAACGGTGGTAAAGTAGAGATGGCTATGCCTGGCGACCACGTAACCGTTACTTGTGAACTTATTCACCCCATTGCTATGGAGGAAGGTCTTAAGTTCGCTATTCGTGAAGGTGGCCACACCGTAGGCGATGGTCGTGTATCTACCATTATTGAGTAGTACATTCTCGTTTGCTTGCTAAATTCCGTAAGGTTTATTACAGCAAACAATAGGTCCGGTGCTCCACATAGGGACGCTGGACCTATTTTACCGTTTTAGTTATACAGAAGAAATCACTCAGATGACTTGCTGCGATGTTTGATAATTTGGTGGTTTTGTTAAGTTCTGTAATTTGCTTAAACAATTATTGACAGTCTTAACTGTTGAATGATAGCGTTAGCTATCGTGTTGCCTTATCGAAGGCAACAGTTACAGGAGGATTCATGCGTACTTTAGTTACTCTTGCATGCACCGAGTGCAAGCGTCGCAACTATACTACGGACAAAAATAAGTCCAACACTCCAGATCGTATGGAGCTCAAGAAATATTGTCCGTGGTGTCATAAACACACCCTTCATAGGGAAACCCGCTAATTAGCGGATGTATTTAGGCCAGTAGCTCCAATGGTAGAGCGGCGGTCTCCAAAACCGTTCGTTGTGGGTTCGAGTCCTACCTGGCCTGCCAGAAATACCACCGGCTTTCTTCGTTTAGAAGAGAGCCGGTTTCATGCATACTTAGAAGAGCTCTAAAGGAGTGAACTGATGGCAAAAAAAGAGCGACAAAGGAGAAGTGCTCGTCAAGCGCGTTCGCAGGAGCGTGAACGCATGGCTGCTGATGCTGTTATTGACGAGGCAACAGCATCGTCTACTAAGGCGTCTCAGTCTTCTCTTCAGTCATCGCGCAGGCACTCCAAATCTGATGCAAAAAAGGCTAACGGAGGTCGAATTAAGACTTACTTTAAAGCCGTTAAAACCGAAATGCATCGTGTTGTATGGCCAAGCAAACCTGAGCTTAAAAATTATTCAGGTGCCGTTATTTGTGCGCTCGTTGTTTGCGGGCTGGCTATTTGGCTTGTAGATACAGGGTTTGTAGCTCTGCTCGTGAGCTTTACAGGTTTGAGAGGTTAGTTGTGGCAAAGCATTGGTATGTCATTCACACCTATTCAGGGTACGAAAATAAGGTTAAGTCAGATCTTGAACACCGTATAGAAACGTATGGTCTTGAAGATCAGATTGTTGATATTAAAATTCCAACCGAGGAAGTTGTACAGGTTAAAAGCGATGGAAAACGCAAGAACGTTGAAACCAACGTTTTCCCTGGTTACGTTTTGGTTCGCATGGAAGTCGATGATAATTCGTGGGCTGTTGTGCGTAATACCAATGGTGTAACGGGTTTTGTCGGCATTGATGGAAAGCCTGCACCACTTCGTCGTTCTGAATTTAATAAAATGATGAGAAAATCAAACGCTTCTCAAGAAAAGGTTACGCCACAAAGCATCGCCACCGATTTTGAAGTGGGAATGGCTGTGCGTGTTATCCAAGGTCCGCTTGAAAAGTTTGAAGGCAAAATTACCGAGGTTATGGTTGAAGCAGGTAAGCTTAAAGTTTCGCTTACCATCTTCGGCCGCGAAACTCCAGTTGAGCTTACCATGAATCAAGTGGAAGTTATTGCGTAGCAAAGCGAAGTTAAGCTTTTCTACGAGGCTTGTATAAAGCCACAAGTTGGACATTCTCTTGTCTGGTTTACTGCTCATAAGACAGACAAGATATGAATGATGTGCATGTTGTATTCGTAAGAATATGCTTCTCAACATGCAGAAGATAGTATGGGTAGCTTTGAGAATAAGATTCTCAAACAACACCAAGGGAGCATTATGGCTAAGAAAGTTGTAAAGTTTATTAAGCTGCAGATTCCTGCAGGTAAAGCAACTCCTGCACCTCCAATTGGTTCTACATTGGGTGCAGCTCAGGTTAACATTATGCAGTTCTGCCAAGCGTTTAACGCAGCTACTGCAGACAAGGGCGGGGACATTATCCCTGTTGAGATTTCCGTTTACGAAGATCGCAGCTTTGATTTTGTATGCAAAACTCCACCTGCAGCTAAGCTTATTATCAAGGAGCTTGGTATTAAAGGCGGTTCTGGCGTTCCTCAACGCGACAAAGTTGGACAACTTACTCAAGAGCAATTAACCAAGATTGCCGAAATTAAGATGCCCGACCTTAATGCAAACGACATTGAGGCTGCTAAGAAGATTGTTGCAGGTACCGCTCGTTCTATGGGTGTTACGATCGCTGAATAGTAACACTTTTCTGATGACTTTTGGGTCACTTGTAAGTCTATAGAATTGCTTGCAACTCAAAAGGAACATCAGAGCTTTTGTATTCATGTGGGAGGACATTGGCGTCCGTTATAACCACCCAACTACCTAAAGGAGGTAGCTCTTATGCCAAAGCATGGAAAGAACTATCGTAACGCTGCTGTCAAAGTAGAAGCAGCTAAACTCTACACTCCCAAGGAAGCTCTCCAGCTTGTTAAGGAGCTTTCATCTGCAAAGTTCGATGAGACCGTTGAAGTTGCAATTCGCTTGGGTGTTGATACGCGTAAAGCAGATCAAAACGTTCGTGGTTCTATTTCTCTTCCTCACGGAACGGGTAAAACTGTTCGTGTAGCAGTATTTGCCGAGGGCGACAAGGCTCGCGAAGCTCAAGAAGCTGGCGCAGATATTGTTGGTTCCGACGATTTGATGGAAGACATTCAAAAAGGCGTTATCAACTTTGATGCTGTTATTGCAACACCTAACCTTATGGGTAAAGTTGGTCGTCTTGGTAGAATTTTAGGACCTCGTGGTTTAATGCCAAACCCCAAGCTTGGTACGGTAACCATGGATGTTGCAAAGATGGTAGGCGAGCTTAAAGCAGGCCGTGTTGAGTATCGTGCTGATCGTTATGGTATTTGTCACGTTCCTATGGGTAAAGTTTCCTTTGACCTTAACGACTTAGCAGAGAACTATGGTGCACTTTTCACCGAGCTTCTGCGCGTTAAGCCTTCAAGCACTAAAGGCCGTTATGTGAAGTCCGTTGTATTTTCTTCAACAATGGGTCCTGGCGTTAAAGCCGATACTACTGTAACACGTAACTTTACTGAAGCATAAGCGCTTTTGTAGTCACGCAATTGCATAAAAGCAAGAAAAATCCTCGTCCAGTTTGTTCTGGGCGAGGTTTTTCTTAGCTAATTTAGCCTCACTTCATTGAAAAATATTGATCAATTTTGTTGAGACAGATGTGGATCCATCTATCATGCATAACGAAGGCTTCTTATCATAGGATTTTGCCCGTATATAAGATAGGCAAACGTATCTACGTAAGGGAATAATGAGTTTCTGTATGCAAACCTTGGATACATATATGGCAATCATATGTAGGGGCAACAATTTACCACATATTTTGCCTGTGAACCTTGCGCATTCTTAAAAGTTAGCTAAAATAGAGAAGTTGCAGATACCAATCTGCTCAAGTGCACATAGCACGTTCGCTGCCAAAGACAGCCGGTGCTTCGTTTAGAAGCTTAAAGGGAGTACACGTGGTGTATAACCGCCTGCCGAGGTGGTCTTAAGAATCGTCTTCTTGTAGATCCCGCTTTGGCATAAGCCAAGCAGGGTCTTTTTTATGAAGGCTCGCTCGCGTCAGCGCTCGTGCCCGAGTAAAACATAAGGAGGTGTATCTATGCCTAACAAACTTAATATTTCTATGCTCGATAAGGCTGCTCAATCAATTGAGAACTCCAAAGGTGTTTTTGTTATTGACTATCGCGGTCTTACCGTTAAGGAGACACAAGGTCTTCGTCGTGCTCTTCGCGAAGCGGGAGCTCACATGAAGGTTTACAAGAACAACATTGTTAAGATTGCTCTTAAGAATGCCGATCTTCCCGAGATTAGCGGTCTTGAAGGAACATGTGCATACGTGTTCTATGAAAATGACCCTGTTGATGCAGCTAAAGTTATCAAAAAGCAAGCTGAGGCTCTTAAAAAGATCGAATGGGTTGGCGCATTAGCTGATGGTAAAGCTCTTGATGCACAAGGTGCTAAAGCTTACGCCGAGCTTGCTAGCCGTGATGAGCTTGTTGCTAAACTCGTTTACGTTCTTGGTAGTCCTCTGTCTGGCATTGCTTCTGTTTGTGCAGGCCCTGCTCGTGGACTTGTTACTGCTTTGGACGCAGTTGCCGAAAAGAAAAACGCTGCTTAGATTTAAGCGCACAGGTCAGGCTCTATGCTTGCCGTCTTAGTAAATAAAAGGGCGAAAGCCCCGATTGTATAAGGAGAATACAATGGCTGTAACTAAAGATGAAATCATTGAGGCTCTTAAAGAGATGCCAGCCCTCGAGCTTTCTGAGCTCGTTCACGAACTTGAAGATGTATTTGGCGTATCCGCTGCTGCTCCTGTAGCAGTTGCTGCTGCTCCTGCTGCTGGTGCTGCTCCTGCAGAAGAAGAGAAGACCAACTTTGACGTTGAGCTTACTTCAGTAGGTTCTAACAAGATCGCTGTTATTAAGGTTGTTCGCTCTCTTACTTCTCTTGGTCTTAAAGAGGCTAAGGACGCTGTTGAGGCTGCTCCTAAGGTACTTCTTGAAGGCGCAAAGAAAGAAGACGCTGAAGCTGCTAAAAAGCAACTCGAAGAGGCAGGTGCTTCTGTTACTCTTAAGTAACAACCACCTCTTAAGCGCCTAATTTTTAGGTGATACATAAAAGAAGAGCTAGATTCGCTTGGATCTAGCTCTTTTTGTCATATGTTTGAACTGTGTAGATTCTGTGCAGTTTCTGCTAACCCCTCACATGCTCTCCATATATGCGCGTGAGTTGATTTTAGAAAATGCCTGTTTATACATGGTGAAATAAAAAATCTAGTCCTAAGCGTAAAGTATGTCAAGGTCTGATATTGACGACTGTCATAACCTTAGCTAAATTGTTACGTTGCGACAATTGCCGCCTCCCACCCTTTTGAAGGAGGAAAAGCCTGGTGCCTAAATTAAAATCAATCCATGGTGATAGACCGAAGCAGCGCGACCGCGTAAGCTTCTCCAAGATTGCTCCTACTATGGAGCTTCCTAATTTAATCTCTGTGCAGAAAGAGTCCTTTGCACGATTCATGACCGATGGTCTTGCTGAGTCGTTCATGGAATTTTCTCCTATAGAGAACTCTACTAAAACAATGGAGGTGACCTTTGGTGCTCATCAGTTTAGTGATCCACCACACACCATTGCCGAGTGTAGAGCTAAAGATATTTCGTATCAAGCTCCTCTTCTTGTAAACGTTCGCTTTATCAATAAAGAAACGGGCGAAATGAAGGAGCAGCTCGTGTTTATGGGAGATTTCCCTCTCATGACCGATCGCGGTACCTTTGTAATCAACGGTACCGAGCGTGTAGTTGTTTCTCAGCTTGTTAGATCTCCTGGTGTTTATTTCTCAGAAGAAATGGATAACGGAGTCCAAACACATCATGTTCAGTTTATTCCTGCGCGTGGTGCTTGGCTTGAGTTTGAAGTGGACAAGCACGGTCATCTTGTTGTATCCATCGACCGCAAACGTCGTCAGAATGCAACGCTGCTGCTTCGTGCGTTAGGCATTGCCGAGTCCGACGAAGAAATCATCAAGCTTTTGGGCGATTCCGAGATCGTTAAAGCAACGCTTCAGCGCGATGTTGCAACCACGCGTGAGGACGCTCTTATCGAAATTTATCGTCGTCAACGCCCCGGTGAGCCACCTGCGGTAGATTCCGCTCGTTCGCTTATCGAAGGATTGTATTTTAATAATCAGCGTTATGATTTGGCACGCGTAGGCCGTTATAAAGTTAATAAAAAACTTGCGCTTGACATTGATCCAAACGTAAAGATTCTAACCAAAGAAGATATCGTTGCGGCTCTTCGTTATCTGCTTGCTCTTCATGCAGGAGATACTACCAAAAAGACCGATGATATCGACCACTTTGGTAACAGACGTGTTCGTACGGTAGGCGAGCTGGTACAAAATCAGTTCCGCATTGGTTTAAGCCGTATGGAGCGCGTTATTCGCGAGCGTATGGCAACGCAAGACCCTGACGACATCTCGCCACAGTCTCTTATCAATATCCGCCCAATTGTAGCGGCCATTAAAGAGTTCTTTGGTTCTTCTCAGTTGTCGCAGTTTATGGATCAGTCAAACCCACTTGCTGGCCTTACGCACAAGCGTCGTCTTTCTGCATTAGGACCTGGTGGTTTGGCAGGTCATAAGTCTGGCTCAAGCCGTCGTACTAATGTTCCTACCGCAGTGCGCGACGTTCACAACTCTCACTATTCGCGTATGTGTCCTATCGAAACGCCTGAAGGTCCAAACATTGGTCTTATTGGTTCTCTTGCGCTGTTTGCACACGTCAACGAGTATGGATTTATCGAAGCACCATACCGCAAGATTGTAGACGGCAAGGTTACCGATGAAATTGATTGGATGATAGCAGACGAAGAGGAGCATCACGTTATTGTTCCTGCAGATGTTCCTGTAGATCCAAAGACGGGTCGTTTTGTTGCAACAGACGCTCACGGAAAAATTTATTATCCCGAAACTGTTGTTGCGCGTACACGCAACTTCGACGGTACCTTTGGTGCGCCAAGTGAAGTAGACGTTAACGACGTAGACTACATGGACGTGTCTCCTTCTCAGATGCTTTCAGCTGCTGCTAACCTTATTCCGTTCCTTGAGCACGACGACGCAAAGCGTACGCTCATGGGCGCAAACATGCAGCGTCAGGCCGTGCCTTTAATTAAGCCTCATGCTCCTTATGTTGGAACTGGTCTTGAGCGTGCTGCAGCCTACGATTCTGGCGAATCGGTTATGGCAACTCATGCCGGCGAAGTTGTAGAGGTAGACGCCTCGCACGCCGTTGTTCAAACCGAGGACGGTTTTGAGCGCTATGACTTCCCCAAGTACCAACGTTCTAACCAAAGCACCTGCATTAACCACCGTCCTGTGGTAAAAGTAGGTCAAAAGGTTGAGCAAGGTCAGCCTCTTACCGACGGTACATCCATTGATAAAGGCGAGCTTGCATTAGGTGTTAACTTAACTGTTGCCTACATGCCTTGGGAAGGTTACAACTACGAGGACGGTATCGTTGTTTCCGAGCGCCTTGTTCAAGACGACCTGTTAACCTCTGTTAATATCTCTCGTCACGAAGTTGACGCGCGTGACATTTCTGCAAAACATGCCGAGGAAATTACTCGTGAAATTCCTAACCAATCCGAAGAAGCACTTGCTAATTTGGACGAAGACGGTATTGTTCGCATTGGTGCCGAAGTTGGTCCTGGCGATATTTTGGTAGGTAAGGTTACTCCTAAGGGTGAGCCTGCCCCAACTCCAGAACAACGCCTTATTGCCGCAATCTTTGGTAATCGCGCACAAGATGTTCGCGATACCTCGCTTAGAATGCCACACGGTGCATATGGACGCGTTGTGGATGTTGTTCGCTTTGTTCGCCCCGAAGATAAATCTAAAGAAAACGAGCTTCCTCCAGGAGTTAAAGAGCTCATTCGCGTATTTGTTGCTCAACGCAGAAAAATTCAACAAGGTGATAAGATTTCTGGTCGTCACGGTAACAAGGGTGTTATTTGTAACGTCTTACCTGTTGAAGACATGCCGTATATGGCAGACGGTACTCCTATTGACGTATTGTTAGACCCGTTGGGCGTACCTTCTCGTATGAATGTTGGTCAGCTGCTTGAGTGCCACTTAGGTTGGGCTGCAAGCCATGGTTACGACGTAGACAGCGAGGACTCAGACAAGGTTGTAGAAGGACCTATGTTTGTTTCAACGCCTATCTTCGACGGTGCAACCGATGTAGAAGTTGCCGACGCAATTCGCCGTACTAATATCAACATGATCAACAAAGCTATGCGCACCTATGGCAAGCGCATGAACAAAGCATTTGTTCCCCAGCTTAACGAACAAGGTAAGACCACGCTTTATGATGGCCGAACTGGTGAAGCATTTAAGAGCCCTATTACCGTTGGAACTTCTTATATCTTAAAACTTGGCCACATGGTAGACGATAAAATTCACGCTCGTTCAACTGGTCCTTACTCTCTTGTTACGCAGCAGCCTTTGGGTGGTAAAGCTCAATTTGGTGGTCAGCGTTTTGGTGAGATGGAAGTTTGGGCTCTGTATGCATACGGCGCATCCAATGTATTACACGAGCTTATGACCGTTAAATCTGACGATACCAACGGCCGTGTTAAGACATATGAGTCTATCGTTAAGGGCGAAAACGCACCTCGTCCGGGTATACCTGAGTCATTTAAGGTTTTGGTAAAAGAGATTCGTTCTCTTGCGCTTAACATTGAACCTATTGTTTATAAAGAAAATGTTCCGGCCAAGCCTGTGGAGCAAGAAGACAAACCCGAGGCGGTCGATGTATTTGCACATGCCGATTCTGCTGATGATTTAATTGGCGGATCAACAATTATGTCTCATCATTCCGATGAGGTTCTTATTGGCGGCACGCTCAAGGATAAGGAGTAGCGAACGTGGCAGACTTTGATTCCACAGATTTCGATGCTATCAAGATTTCCCTTGCCAGCGCGGATGACATTCGCGGTTGGTCATGTGGTGAAGTCAAGAAAGACGAAACAATCAACTACCGCACGCTTAAGCCTGAAAAGGACGGACTTTTCTGCGAAAAGATTTTTGGTCCTGTAAAAGACTGGGAATGTGCCTGCGGTAAATATAAAGGCATTCGCTTTAGAGGCATTGTTTGTGAGCGTTGTGGTGTAGAAATTACCAGCGCAAAGGTTCGTCGTGATCGCATGGGTCATATCGAACTTGCTGCTCCTGTTTCGCACATTTGGTACTTTAAGAGCCCAGCAACGTTTCCTCTTGCCCGCCTTTTGGACATGAAGAGCAAAGATCTTGAGAAAATTCTTTACTTTGCGTCCTACGTTATTACCGAAGTTGACACCGAAGCACGCGAACAAGATGCTCAAGACCTTAAAGAAGAGCTTCAAGCCGACCTTGAAGAACTTGATGCAGAGTGTGAAGACGAAATTGCACGCTTGCGTGCTCAAGGCGAGTCATCAGACGATGACCCAGAGTTTAGCGATTTAGAGCCGCTTTCTGCTGAAGAAATTGAGCGCGGTATTGTTGATCTTCGCGAAGAGTACGCAGACGAAAAACGCTTGCGCAAAGAGGCGTTTACCAAGTTTATGCAGCTTGAGTGCCGTGAGCTTATCTCTGATGAGTCGCTGTTCTCTGAAATGCGTCGTTACTACAAGATGTATTTTAAGGGCGACATGGGCGCAGGTGCTATCCGTGACCTGTTGCACAGCGTTGATTTGGAAAAGGAAGCAAGCGAATTACGTAAGATTATTGCTTCTGACGATTCTCAAAAGCAACGTCGCGAGCGTGCGGTCAAACGTTTGGAAATTGTTGACGCATTTTTGAAGGGCAATAATGACCCTGCCAACATGATCCTCGACGTTATCCCTGTTATTCCACCTGATTTACGTCCTATGGTACAGCTCGACGGTGGCCGTTTTGCAGCGTCTGACTTAAACGATTTGTATCGTCGTGTCATCAACCGCAACAACCGCTTAAAGCGTTTGCTTAACCTTGATGCACCTGCAATTATTGTAAATAACGAAAAACGCATGCTCCAAGAGTCGGTAGACGCACTGTTTGATAACGGTCGTCGTGGACGTCCTGTAACCGGTCGTGGCGGTCGCCCCTTGAAATCTTTGGCAGAATCGCTTAAAGGTAAACAAGGTCGTTTCCGTCAAAACTTGCTTGGTAAGCGTGTAGATTATTCTGGTCGTTCGGTTATCGTTGTTGACCCACGCCTTAAGCTTCACCAATGCGGCTTACCTTCAGTTATGGCACTTGAGCTGTTTAAGCCCTTTGTAATGCGCCGTTTGGTAGAGCTTAATAAAGCTGAAAACATTAAGGGTGCAAAGCGCGCTATCGATCGTGGCTCTGCTATGGTTTGGGATATTTTGGACGAGGTTATTCGCGGCCGTTTGGTCCTGCTTAACCGCGCCCCAACGCTTCACCGTCTTTCAATTCAGGCATTTGAGCCCGTTTTGGTAGAGGGTAAAGCTATCCACTTACATCCATTGGCATGCGCTCCGTTTAACGCAGACTTCGACGGTGACCAAATGTCGGTTCATGTGCCGCTTTCTACGCAGGCACAAACCGAGGCGCGTGTTCTTATGCTTTCAAGCAATAACTTGCGCTCACCTGCATCGGGTAAAGTGTTAAATATTCCATCGCAAGACATGGTCTTTGGTGTGTACTTCCTTACCACACAAAAAGATGGTCTTGCTGGTGAGGGTCGTGTGTTCTCAGATTTTGATGATGCACTGGCGTCTTATAACGCGCTTACTGGTATTGATATTCAAGCACGCATTTTTGTACGTCTTACCGCAGCAGATGCAAATGCAACCGTTGATGGAAAGCCTTATTTCCGCACGTATTCTGCTCGTGGCAAGCTTGAAGAAATCGATTTAAGCGGCGATCCTGTTCGTTTTGAAACTTCAATTGGACGCATTATTGTTAATCGTCAATGCCTGCCCAACGACTATCCATACATGAACTTTAAGATGGCTAAAGGCGACATTGCTACCTTGGTTAACGATTGCTGCGACCGCTATACGCTTTCTCGCGTAGAGCCCATTTTGGACGCAATTAAGCACGTGGGCTTCCATTATGCAACTCAGGCAGGCTTAACTGTTTCTGTTTGGGACGCTATTATTCCAGATGATAAACCTCAGCTTTTGGAAGAAGCACAAGGTAAAGTAGACCAAATTAACGAGTACTACGAAGACGGCTTCTTGTCAGAAAAAGAGCGTCACAGCGAAGTAATTAACGTATGGACCGACTGCACCGAGCACTTGGGTTCTGAAATGCTCGAGGGCTTTAACGAAGACAACCCCATTTACATGATGGCAGATTCGGGAGCTCGTGGTTCTAAAACGCAGCTTCGTCAGCTTGCTGGTATGCGTGGTTTGATGGCCGATATGTCTGGTGATACCATCGACTTGCCTATTAAAGCAAACTTCCGCGAGGGTCTAGAGCCGCTTGAGTACTTTATTTCTACCTATGGTGCACGTAAAGGTTTGGTAGATACGGCATCGCACACCTCTGACTCTGGTTACTTAACACGTAGGCTGGTAGACGTTGCGCAAGACGTTATTGTTCGCGAAGAAGACTGCGAAACCGTAGACGGCGTAACCTATAAGCTTATTAAGCCGGGCGAAAACGATGTTGATATGGATCTGGTGGGTCGTTGCGTTTTGCAAGATATTTGTGATCCCCAGACGGGCGAAGTTTTGTTTGCCAAAGACTCTTACATCTCTTCAAAGCAAGATTTGCAAAAGCTTGTTGATGCTGGTCTTAAGAGCGTTGTGCTTCGTGCGTTGCTTACCTGTAAGTCTCGTTATGGTGTTTGTCAAAAGTGCTATGGTTGGGACTTGTCTACGCGCCGTCCAGTAAACATTGGAACTTCAGTTGGTATTATTGCAGCTCAGTCCATTGGTGAGCCTGGTACCCAGCTTACGATGCGTACCATTCACTCTGGTGGTGTTGCAGGTGCCGAGGATATTACGCAAGGTTTGCCTACGGTTGCTCGTATGTTCGACGTTGTTGGAAACGTTAACGAAAAGATTTTGGGACGCGAAGCCGATCTTGCTGCGTTCAGCGGTATTTTGCACATTACGCCCGAGCAAACCGAGTACCAAATTAGCATTACCGATAAAGACGACGAAAGCCGCATTCTTGCGCAGTGGCGTGTTCCTGCCTCTGTTCGCTTTATGCCTGGTATCGAAGATGGTTGCGAAGTTGAGCCTGGCGATCAGATTACCCGCGGCTTTGTTAACTTTAGAGTCTTACGTAGCTTAACTGGTATCGAAGAAACCATGCACACCTTTGTTAAGTCGGTTAAAGACGTTTATACCTCACAAGGTGTAGACCTTAACGACAAACACATCGAAGTTATTGCACGTCAGATGTTGCGCCGCGTTCAAATTACCAATCCTGGCGATTCGCAATACCTGCTTGGTCAGTATGTTGATAGATACGTATTTGCCAATACGGTTGCAAACATTAGTGCTGCAGGTGGAAAAGTTCCCGAGGCAGAAGCAGTTATTTTGGGTACGCTTAAAGTTGCGTCCTCAATTGATTCGTGGCTTTCAAGTGCATCGTTTATCCGTACAGCAGGAGTCTTAACCGAGTCTGCTATTAAGGGCGAAACCGACCACTTACTTGACCTTAAGTCTAACGTAATTGCCGGAAAGAAGATTCCTGCAGGTACGGGACTTAAAGCGTATGATGATGTTCAGCTTACGTATAAGGGTCAGGCTATCGATGGACCTACCTCTCCTAACGCAAAGGCGCTCCCCGATTGGGCACCCGATGAGCTTAAAGATATTGAAGAGCAGCTCCCCAAGCAGCTTGACTGGATTGGTGAGGATTACTCCAACAATGGTGTTTACTCTAAGAACGGACGTTCGCTTTCTACCGAGGACGCTAAGCTCTATCTGTTTGACGACCTTGGAGTATCGCAACGCTGGACAAATAAATTCAGCGAAGTTGGTATAGAAACTGTGGGCGATCTTATTGGTAAGACCGAGGATGAGCTGCTGCGTATTGATGGTATTGGCGCGAAGGCAATTGAAGAGCTTCGCGAGGGTCTTGAGGCACGTAACTTGCTGTATATCTTGGAGCCCGATGAGGACGAAGCTGACAGCGAAGATCTTTCGCAGCTGTTGAACATGGTGTTCTCGCCCGATCCTGATAACGACATTATGCTTGGAACTGCTGCTCCTGCAACGCATCACTTTACCGAGGATGAGTTTATTGGTGGTGCAGATTCCGATGAGCATGATGATAATGAAGACAGCGACATCATCAACGAGGATCTTGATTCCTTAGGCGACTTGCTTTCGAGCGTTATGAAGCAAGATAGCATGGATAACGATAAACAAGACGAGTAGGTTTGCGCGGTAAGGCGTGCGTGCGGCGCGTGGTGCGCAGCGCATTGTGCGGTGCGCATTGTGCAGCACATGGCGCGCTCGTTAATGCGCCCATAAACAGCCTCGTTTGAGTTTTAGTTTGAGTTAAAACAGCCGACATATGTCGGCTGTTTTTTTGTTTAAAGAGCGCGCGGGGATATGTAATTTAAGCTATTAGGTCCTCTTCGTGGTTCATGAAATTCTTGTCCAGCACACATGGTAAGATAGAACCTGATACAAAGACTGTAAGCATTACGAGAATTACGCTAGATGATATGCATGTGCTTTGCTGGAGCAGGCGAGTGTGCTATTTAGGCAAGAGTGTTTTTTGGGAAATAACCCGATAACTATTATTCAATATGACCATGCAAAGCAATGGTCCGTATCGAATAGCAAAGATATTGGAGAGTGAAAAAGTAGATATACCCAGGGGAGAATATCACCCACTCACAGGACTAATGTTGGAGGTGCATTTCATGGCGGAAGAAAACAGAGAAATTGTAGTGATAGATGAAACTACAATGAAAAGCAAGATTTACTATATACGAGGTCAAAAGGTTATGCTTGACTTTGAACTTGCTGAAATATATGGATATGAAACTAAAAACTTTAATAGACAGGTGAAAAACAACGCAGAAAAATTTGAAGGCGAAGACTTCATGTTCCAATTAACGGACGAAGAAATGGTAGAACTTTCAAGGTGCAAAAATTTCACCTTGAACAGAGGGACT
>CAMQEO010000020.1 GCA_946999785.1 uncultured Atopobium sp. | reverse complement strand
CCTCACAAGCACGCCTAATAGCAGATAGCGCATTAATTTGACCGCGGGTCAGCTGAGACGGCTTTAAAGCTTTTGCACTTGAAAGCACAGATGGTGCAAGCTGGCGTTCTATGCGTTGTTTATAGATTTCTACCACATGTTTTTTTTCGAGCGCGCGCGCAACCGAAAGTGTTCCTGGAAGCAAAACTTTTAACTCTGCCACACGAACAGGACCTGCCGAAAGCGCTGTTAATAGCCTACGCTGTGCACATGCACGAGCAGCTGGTTTATAATCTTTACCCGCTTTCGTCAGCTTGATCCAACGTTCATCAACACAACCTCGTTTCTCGCACACAAGCTGCCACGGAGCGTCTTTTGAATCACGCTTGATTTTTACGAGTTGTCCCGGTGGCAAAAAAGGACGAAACGCTTCAGACAAAGGACATGCATACTCACGCGAAATCCATGTAGCCAGCTGTGCATGAAGACGATCAAAAGCAGATGGTGCCAGCACACGCAAAACAGGTTTAAGCTCTCTTAAGATTTCTGGTGACGTTTGCACTTTAACGTTAGTTACATAGCCAATAGCTGTTCGATGTGCAAAATCAACTAAAATTGTTGTTCCAACGGTGCACGTTTTAACAAGCTCGGATGTGATTATGTAATCAAACGACTTGGTAAGCGCACGGGAAGGAATATCAAGTACAACAGATGCAATAGTTATTTCTTGAGTTGTATCTGGCATAGTCCTCCCTTCTTATTGTTGCAACTGCGCAAAGAGCACGCACACAGCTGCGACGCACGTTGAATACAAAACCCTCTACTAGTATAAAATACGTACATATGTTTGCATAGTACAAATTTATAATCTTCTTAAAAGTTAAGCACATACGCCCAAATTACTTGAAGCTACTCATAATGTGTATAGTCAGCTCTACCTTGTAAGCTTATACGTATTGCGTATAGATTGGCGCGCCAATTCCTTACAAAAGCTGAGTATAAGCTTAAAGCATGGATGTTTCATGTGCACGACCCATTGCACGCCTTTTTAAGAAACGAATCACATAAATCGGGTACACAATAAGTAAACAGATGTTAGCTATAACATCAAAATACCTCAGAAAGGAATGTTATTATGGCACAAGATCCTAAAAGCGCATTGCTTGAGAAAATGAATGTTTACCTTGCAAACCAACAAGTTAATTACTTTAAAACACTTAGCATGCATTGGTATATTAAAGGCAAGAGCTTCTTTGTTCTTCACAAAAAACTTGAGGACATGTATCTTCAGTCAGAAGAAATTGTTGATGGTGTTGCCGAGCGCATTATTACTTTAGGCGGAAACCCTAACGCTAATATGGAAGGCGCTTTAAAGCTTGCTACTATTAAAGAACGCGAAAACGCTCCTATTAAAGACGACGATGTTATCCGCGAACTTGTTGAAAGCATTACCTGGTGGATTGGTCAAGCACAAGAGATCGTAGACTTGGCAGAGCAAGCTGGCGACGGAGCAACCCAAGATCAGTTTAATGAGTATATTGCCGATTATCAAAAACAACTTTGGATGATTTCTTCTTGCCTTGCTTAAAACAGGTGCTCTAACGGGCACAAACTATAAACATACATTACAAGAAAACGGAGTATCTAAAAGATACTCCGTTTTTCTTACGTGCAGCTAATCCTTATGATTGCCAAGCTCTTTGTCGGCTGTATTTGCAAGCAGACGTAAGAGTTTAATAACCTGTTTGGTCTGTTCTTCTCCCAACGTAGCTATAAGATTTTCAATAATATGCATAACTTGCGCGTGTTGGCGATTATACACGTCTATCTCTGTTTCATTAAGCCGAATAAAAACACGACGTTTATCGCTGGTACAACGTTCGCGGACAATAAGTTTTTTGTGCTCCATAGCTGCAAGCGTATGATTCATCTGAGATTTTTGCATATTCATAATCTTGCAAAGGTCGGTAGCAGTAATATCTTCATCAACGTGATGCAGTAAAATACGACATACAACAGCCTCGTTATAAGGAAGAACCGAAACCAATCGGTCGTTATTGATGATTGTAGTGAGTGAAATCCACGCATCAAGAAGTGATTCGCGCTCATCTTGATCTGCCATTACAAACTCCCATTCAAACATACAACTTACTACGTGCACCAAACACATGCACGCCATACCCTAAACGTGCTGCAAATGTGCCTTTATCTCGTCCACTTTATTAGTTTGCTCCCAGGTAAAATCGGGATCATTGCGCCCAAAATGCCCATACCGTGCAGTTTTTTCAAAAATCGGACGACGAAGATCAAGCGCGCGAATAATAGCAGCAGGCGTTAAATCAAATACGCGCGGCACCATATCGCTTAACACGGTATCGGGAACCTGACCAGTTCCAAAGGTATCAACCATAATTGAAAGCGGATGCGATACGCCAATAGCGTAGGCAAGCTGAACTTCGCAACGCTTAGCAGCATGAGCAGCAACAATATTTTTAGCGACCCAACGTGCAGCATAAGCGGCAGACCTATCAACTTTGGTGCAATCTTTACCCGAAAATGCACCGCCGCCATGGCGACCCATACCACCATAGGTATCAACCACGATTTTTCTTCCCGTTAAACCTGTATCGCCCATAGGGCCTCCAACCACAAAACGCCCTGTTGGATTCACGTAAATATCGGCATTCTTATAGCTGATATTCAACGGCTCTATTACCGGCGCAATAACATGCTTAATGATGTCGGCTTTAATCATATCCATAGAAGTAATTTCGGGCGCATGCTGCGTTGATACAACAATGGCACTCACACAAACGGGAACGTCATTTTCGTAGCGAATGCTTACCTGCGTTTTGCCGTCGGGACGTAAATAATCTAGGATGTGCTCTTTTCGAACTTGAGCCAAGCGGCGTGCCAGCGATTGGGCTATAAAGGAAGGCATAGGCATATATGTTTGGGTTTCATCCGAAGCATAACCAAACATCATACCCTGATCTCCAGCTCCTAATTGAGTAGACTCATCTGAGTTACCATGTTGGGATTCAAACGAAACATCAACACCTTGAGCAATATCGGGGCTTTGTTCATGAATAAGATTGATAACACCGCAGGTATCACAGTCAAAACCGTATTTTGCACGGTCGTATCCTATTTTACGAACAGTTTCGCGCGCAATAGCTGGAATATCAACATAGGCCTGCGTGCGAATTTCTCCTGCAACAATAATGGTGCCTGTCGTAACAAACGTTTCACACGCGCAGCGAACATCTGCAAGGCGTGCAGGAATGCCGCTTGGTGAAATGTATCCTACTTTTTCGAGATTAGCTTCTTTTGCAAGAATAGCATCAAGTACCGCATCGGAGATTTGGTCACACATTTTATCGGGATGACCCTCGGTAACCGCCTCTGATGTAAATAGGAAATTTCTTCCAACCATATAAGCACCTGATCTTTCTGTTGTAGCGTAAACGGTAAACGTAGAGCAGCCTGACATTGTTACCCAGCCCAAGCCGCAAACATATGAGATAAACCGTATTCTCTATGAGATAGCACCCATGAAACACCCAAGACAACAAGGGTAGATATGCCTGTACTAAATCTTAGCAACACCATATGTCATAAGGCTTACCAAAAATAGCGTATAAGGTTTACCGTTTTTGTATACCTTATAGTACACGTTTATGCATGTAACATGTATCAAGGAGTGCGCGCTGGCAAAAATGACACATTTTATACGATATAATTCATTAAAATAAGCTTAAAGCATAAACCGTGTTATTTCGGCAAAATTAGCGAGAATTTGCATGCGCTCATGCGTGCACAGACCTCCTTCGCGCTATGATACATATAACTGCTTGATAAACATACATCGAGAGGTATCCAAGTATGAATTCACAAACTGCAAATACAGAAGTTCGTGTTCGTTTTGCACCATCTCCTACCGGTAAACTCCATGTAGGAGGTGCGCGTACTGCTATATATAACTGGGCTTTTGCGCGTGCGCACAAAGGAACATTTATTTTGCGCATTGATGATACAGATCCTACGCGCTCAACCGAAGAAAATACGCAGATTATTCTACGTGCTATGCGCTGGCTTGGTCTTGATTGGGATGAAGGTCCCGATGTAGGAGGAGCCTTTGGTCCGTATAAACAAACAGAGCGTTTGGATATGTACCGCCAAGCTGCACAAAAGCTGGTAGAAGAAGGCAAGGCGTATTACTGTTTTTGTAGTCAAGAAACCCTGGATGCTGCGCGTAAAACAGCGCAAGAACAGCATGCACGTTTTCAGGGTTACAATCGCGCTTGTAGAGGAATTAGCCTTGATGTTGCAAAAGAGCGTATTGCTCATGGTGAGCCCTATACCATTCGCGTAAAAGTGCCTCTTAACCGTGGCGATGTTGTTGTTCACGATCTCATTCATGGCGACGTAACCTTTAATGCGCGCGAGCTAGACGATTTTATTATCTTTCGCTCAGACGGAACTCCTACGTATAATTTTGCAACCGTTTGCGACGATGCGGCTATGAAGATTACACACATCATTCGCGGCGACGACCACTTATCAAATACGCCACGTCAAGTTATTGTATACGAAGCATTGGGCGCGCAAGTTCCTGTTTTTGCCCATCTTTCTATGATCTTGGGCGTAGACGGTAAAAAACTTTCAAAGCGCCACGGTGCAACTTCGGTAGAAGAGTATCGCGATAGCGGCTATGACAGTGAGGCGTTTGTTAATTATCTGGCGCTGCTTGGATGGGCGCTTGACGGTGAAACAACCATTGTGCCTAAAGATGTGCTTATGCAAAAATTCTCGCTTGAACATATTTCAAAAAATCCTGCTACCTTTGATCCTAAAAAACTCGACTGGATTAACGCTCAATATATGCAGCGTCTAAGCGACAACGACTTTGCGCGCAATGTTCTTATTCCCGAGCTCATAAAAGCAGGGCTTGAAATGCCTCAAGAAACTGACGCACGCGCGGACGGCGACACAGGCGACGTGGCGGAAGGCGCAAACGAGACCATGGACATACATGAGAACGATATTAACGCATGTTTTGACAAGCGACCTTCGTGGTATTTGTTGCTGGCATCAATTCTTAAACCTCGTACAACGCTTGCACACGATGTTGTCGAGAAAGCTCGTTTTCTGTATCAAGGCAAAAACCTCTGCATAGATGAGCCTTCACTTACAAAAAATATTTATAACAACGAAAGCGCAGGCGCGTCACTTAAGGCTGCTTATGCGGCACTTGAAGAGGTAAACGACTGGACAAGTGAGAACATAGACGCTGCAATGGCTGATCTTCCCGAAAAACTTGGCGCCACAAAGCGTAAGTTTTTTGCGGCCATACGCGTTGCTGAATGTGGAAATCAGGTTTCCCCTCCTTTGGGCGAATCTATGGAGTTGCTTGGTCGTGAACTTGCGCTCTTTCGTTTGAAAAACGCGCTGGAATTGCTAGAAGCACATAATAGCTAATGTAGATAAGTGAGTTTATTATGATGACAACATCAGCATTTGAGGTGCTCGGTCCTATCATGGTAGGTCCTTCGTCCTCGCATACAGCCGGTGCTTTGCGTATTGCTTTAGTGGCTCGATCATTAGGTCCTGCTCCCTTAGCGCGCGTTGAATTTATTCTGTACAATTCATTTGCTCACACCTACAAAGGTCACGGAAGCGATAAAGCACTGGTAGGCGGCATTTTGGGGTTTGCGCCCGATGACATTCGTGTGCGCGACTCCTTTACTGCAGCAAAAAAAGAAGGCCTACGGTTTGACTTTATTCCTTCCGATGAAGGCGCTGGTAAACACCCCAATACCGTAACGATAAAAATGTACGGTCTGGACAATCAAACTATGTCGGTAACCGGGGAATCTTTGGGCGGTGGACGAATTCGCATAAGTTCCATTGACGGCATTAGTGTTGAAATTACTGGCGATTATCCAACGTTGTTTGTAGCTCATCAAGACGTTGCAGGTGTACTTGCAGCTCTTACCGGAATTCTTTCTACCTATGAGATTAATATTGCCACCATGCGCACATTTAGGGCAAAACGTGGCGGTAAAGCCTACACCGTTTTTGAACTTGATAATCCGCTTCAAGGCGATCTCCTTACTCGTTTAAGAAACGTAGACCACGTACATCTTGTTAATACCGTAAACATCCCTGGTTCGGTGGCTATCTCGCACGAAGGAAAGCTGCAGCTTGGTTTTGAAACAGGTGCTCAACTGTTAGAACTCTGTGATCGCCATAATATGTCAATAGGCGAAGTCATGAGAAACCGCGAGGTTACGCTTTGTGAGCGTCTTCAAAATGTTGACGAAAAAATGCTCCACGTGCTAGAAGTTATGCGCGAAGAAACAACCGATCCACTGCGCAATCCACGCCCCTCACTTGGTGGATTACTGGGTGGTCAAGCACAAACGGTATGGAAGCATAAGAGCAGCTACGCGTCTGCACTCATGGGTGATACGCTTACTACGTGTGTAGCGTATGCAATGGCGGTGCTTGAACGCTCGGCGACCATGGGCGTAATTGTTGCCGCCCCCACTGCTGGATCGGCAGGAGTAGTTCCAGGTGCGGTTCTTGGCGTTGGAAAAGCCATTGGTGCCAACGACGCACAATTAAGCCGCGCGCTGTGGAATGCATGCGCACTAGGAGCTATTCTGGCGCATAATGCTTCAGTTGCAGGAGCCGAAGGAGGATGTCAAGCTGAAGTAGGCTCTGCCTCGGCAATGGCGGCATCTGCTATCTGTGAGCTTTTAGGCGCGCAACCTCGTGTGTGTTTAAGTGCCGCCTCAACTGCTATTGCTAATTTATTAGGATTGGTATGCGATCCCGTGCGCGGATTGGTTGAATATCCCTGTCAAGACCGCAATGCTATTGGCGTAGCAAACGCGATAAGCGCGGCTCAATTAGCTCTGTCGGGTGTACTTGATCCCCTACCATTTGATGAGGTTACTCAGGTCATGAAGTCAGTGGGCGAAGCTTTGCCTGCAACGCTTAGAGAAACGGCTTTGGGTGGTCTAGCGGCAGCACCATCTGCACAAGCTGCAAGTAATTGTTGTACAACGTGCAATCTCTGCGACTAAACAGTTGTATAGTTGTACGCGCTCATGCATGTATCACGATAACCACAGACGTAGCATGTGCGCTTCTTATCACGTTGTTTGTGCTCTCTCGTAAAATTTGTGAAGAGGAAAATTTTTTAAAATTTATATTGCAAAATGAAAGTGTTTAACGTATATTTATTCCTTGCGCGTAGCAGTTAGTACAACATCTTTTGGGACGTCGTCTAACGGTAGGACAAAGGTTTCTGGTACCTTCAGTGGGAGTTCGATTCTCTCCGTCCCAGCCATTTGTCTAACTCTTGTCTATGGCCCGTTCGTCTAGCGGTTTAGGACGCCGCCCTCTCAAGGCGGAGATCACCAGTTCGAATCTGGTACGGGCTACCAATGATTATTAAGCCGTCTTATGGGCGGTTTTTTTCTATCCTTTTTTCAATAACGCTCCTATAGCCGCCTTCTCTTTTTGCCGATTTTGTCCTATAGCCTTTCATAATCCCCTTTTTGCCAATCTTTGTGCAGGTCTAACCTTAAAATAATATGAAATTTCAGCTTAGAGAAAAATTCTGGTATACAGCGAAATCGATATGACGCAGCTGATTTTCTACTCTTGAGTGTCTACAAGTTTTTGCAAACGCAATACACGATGATACATAGCAGATTTTGAAGCTTGAGGACAAACGAGCTCACCAAGTGCAGCCAAAGAAAGCTCGGGATGTGCCTGGCGCACTTCACAAAATTGTCGAAGCGCGCGTGGCAAATCATCGGGCGCATAGCGCGCTTGAATTTTTTCAATCAGTAACAACTGATCGGTTGCAGCCATACATGATCGAGTTTGATTTGCCATTTCGGCATTTACCCTACGGTTTACTTCGTTTTTAAGACGCTTTACCTTACGTATATTTTCAAACGCACGTGACAGACGCTTTGCCCCTACAACCTGTAAAAACAGCAAAATTGAATCAAACTTTTTGATATACAATGAAATGGTAGAGCGCCTTTGATTACTACGTATCACAATGCCAAAGGTATCTGCAAGCTCTACAATTTCGCGTGCAAACGCAGCCGAAGACACCGAGATTTCCATATGAAATGATGTTCTTGGATCGCTCATAAAACCGCCCGCAATAAAACATCCGCGCAAAAATGCCTGCGCGCAACATGTTCGCTGCAAAAGCTTTTGAGGAATGCCCGAGCACAATGCACCCGTAGCATCCAAAATTTCGAGCGTATGCAAAAATGTTGGCAAACTGTCTTGATAAGGAATTTGAATAACGTAATTTCTTGTTTTATGCAAGTTAGAATGTCGTACCGTTAAATAGGTGTCAAGATCAAAAAGTGTATGAGTAAGATTGATAATCATACGAGCCACTACACCAGTTTCGGTGGCAATGGTCACCGAATATCTTGAATGTGATGTAGTAGAACCTTTAAGTGATAACGAACCACATATTCTTACAATCCCCGATAAAAGAGCATAATCGCAGTGTGGACATGTAGCGTTGATGTGTGATAATTCGTCTTTTACAGAAGCGGTAAATGACATGGTTATGCCTTATCATTTGAAGGCACACCATCATGTTCACAGGTATTTTGAGATGAAATGCGTGCATCTGCATTGGCAAAGTGTAAATCACGATGTGAAACAATTGTTCGGTATGATTTTTGTTGCAGGTAATGCGCAGTATATTCTGCAATTGCAACGCTTCGATGTTGACCGCCCGTACATCCAATTGCAATAGAGAGCCGCGTTTTACCCTCGTTGATATAACCTGGCATAACCACATCAAGAAGCGTGGTCCACGAGGATAAAAACTTGCGTGTTACATCATTATTGAGTACAAAATCACGAACAAGTTTGTCGCGACCAGTTAAGGGGCGCATATGTGCATCATAGAACGGATTGGGCAAAAAGCGAACGTCCATCATAACATCGGCCTCTGCGGGAGTTCCGTATTTGTATCCAAACGAAAATACGTTAACATCCATAAGCTGAAGATCAGAGCGCTCGCTAAACTCATGATGAATTTTAAGACGCAAATCGTTTACGCGTAGATGAGAGGTGTCAATAATTAAATCGGCTTGTTGTCTTATAACAGCAAGCTGTTCACGTTCGCGCTGGATAGTATGCGATAAACTTTCTTTGCGATTTGCAAGCGGATGGCGACGACGTGTTTCGCTATAACGACGAATAAGAACATCGTCGCTACTATCCAAAAATAGTGTCTTTACAAACATATGTGCATCATGCAACTGATGCAGAATGTCGAGCATCTCATCAAAGAGCCCTTGGCTGCGTAAGTCACACGTTACAGCCAAGTGACGACCAATCCCAGAGTTAATTCCAACCATTTGCGCCAGACCTAAAATAAGACGCGGTGGCAAATTGTCAATACAGTAATAACCCATGTCCTCAAACACGTGCATTGCCTGCGTGCGGCCGCTTCCACTCATGCCTGTAATAACAACTACATCGGGAATCTGCGGACGGTTTGCAATTTGCTCTGTATGTTCTCTATGAGATGCTGAGTTCATAGGTCATCACGATCAAACAAAAGACAAACTAACACATACGCGTACCGTTTGGTACAGGATGCTCAAGCGTAGGCATAACAGATGGAATATTGTCCTCGTAGCCAATATCAAGCAACATACCAGCGCTGGTCATACCTGCTATCTTACGAGGAGCCATATTCACCAAAAACAGTGTTTGCATTCCTTCGAGCTCTTCGGGGTTCTCGCGTTCTTCTTTAAGTGCAGTAAGAATGGTGCGCTTAAAATCGCCAAAATCTACCGTCAAACAAACCAACTTATTTGAATCGGGCACATCATCAACGTGCAAAATTGTTCCAACACGAATATCAAGTTTGTCAAAATCGCTATATTTAATGTTCTCTTTAACTGGTGCGCCCATACGTTTTCCTTTATCCGATTGCTAGTGAAGATATGCGTGCATATACACATCTTAGGAGTGCAGTGTGCATACGTACGTCTTTATTATCATCCAAAATTTTGCGAATGAATAGTCGCGTACAAAATTTACAACGAAATTACGCCTGCAAAGCTTGAAACTATCCAACGCTTTGAATACCACGCATTACCTTAACCATGCAAAGCTGTTAATGCCACGTTTGAAGAACTTCCCACACATTCTGTGCAACTTGCGCTGAAATACCTGAAACCTGTGCAATATCGCGCACGCTTGCCGCGCGCAAGCGCTTCATAGAACCAAAATGAGTAAGCAAAGCATGCTTACGCTTGGGACCAACACCTTCAATTGAATCTAAAATTGATTTAGTCATTGCTTTATCGCGCAATTCGCGATGAAAGGTAATTGCAAACCTATGCGACTCATCACGAACTTGTTTAATTAAATACAAAGACGCAGAACCCGAAGGCAAAACAATAGGCGTTGTATCCCAGGGCACAAAAACCTCTTCATCGGATTTTGCCAAACCGCACACCGGTATATCCAAATCAAGCGCGCGCAACTGCGAAAGTGCGGCAGAAAGCTGCGGCTTTCCCCCGTCGAGCACCAATAAATCGGGCTTTTTGCCAAAACGCTTATTACTCATAGTTTTTTTGCTATAGCGTCTAGAAAGAACTTCCTGCATAGACACAAAATCGTTTGCTTCATCAAGAGGTGTTTTAATAATAAATCGACGATATTGACTTCTATCCGATCGGCCATTGGTAAATACAATCATGGACGCCACGGTAAAATATCCATGTAAGGTAGATATATCAAAACATTCGATGCGCAAGGGCGCGCGGTCGAGCGCAAGCGCACTTTCGAGCTGCGTTAATGCTAAATTAGTACGGTCCTCGCTGTACCCTGTTCGTACCGAGTAACGCTTAAGCGCACAAGAAGCATTTTGTATAACCATTGCAAGCAAATCGCGTTTTTCACCGCGTTGAGGTACACGAAATGTTACGTGCGATCCATGTTTTTCGCTCAACCAGCTGCTAAGCGCATCTACATCCAAAACCATTTCATCAAGGTTAATTTCGGCAGGAATATCTGCTGTTTGATGATAATAACGCTTGATGAAACTCTCTTGCAGCTCGTTTTTTGAAACGTCTAGACCTTTATTCAAAATAAATTCGTTTGTGCGAATAACACGCCCCTCACGAACAATAAACACACAGGCAGCTGATATGGTTTCTTCGCGATGAAACCCAATGCAATCCATAGACAGCCGCGACGAAAAAACAACTTTCTGTTTATCGTTAAGTGCTTGCAATACCTGCAAGCGATGTTTTATTCTCCCCGCTTTTTCAAACTCAAGATCTTGTGCTGCTTGTTGCATGCGCTCGCTCAATACATCTAAGATATGCTTGCGCTTACCCGATAAAAAGTCTTCGATAAGCGCAACATTTTGGCGATACTCATCAACACCAATACGTCCAATACAAGCACCAGGTGCTTTTTGCATATGATAATCAAAACACGCCTTACCGTGTTGTGCCAAACTAAACGGTGCGAGTTCTTTTTCATCCGCATGCCTTTTAAAATAACGCTCAAGTCTCTTCCACTCTGTACATGATGCACTGCATAAGGGCACTGCTTTGCGTAAAATTTCAATCGTTTCGCGCGCGGCATACACATCGGTATATGGGCCAAAATATTTTGTTCCACGTTTATGGTGCTCGCGCGTGTATTTAATTGCGGGAAATAGCGAATTTTTGGTAAGTGCAATATAGGGATAGCTTTTGTCATCCTTAAAATCAACGTTATAATAGGGCTTATACTGCTCAATAAGGTTGCGCTCTAATACCAGCGCTTCGTGTTCTGAACTCACAACCACATAATCAAAACTTGCCACTTCAAGCATCATACGAGGAATTTTAAGGCGATCATCACTTAGCGTTACGTATTGGAGCATGCGCGCACGCAAGTTTTTTGCTTTACCCACATAAATTACTATGTCCGATGCATTTTTCCACAAATAGCACCCAGGAAGCACGGGAACTTGTTCAACTTCATGCACAAGCTCACGGCGAATGCCATGCATCGTGCGCGTGAGTGTTTGCGCACGTGTTTCATGTTGGGCTTGTTCGTCTGGCACACACAACCCACCGCGCGCTTGTTGTGTAGTATGATGTATGCTCATATAGTTCCTATGATATGGTTTGCTCATTGCTTCTGTTTTGTATTGTAAGACTTATGTGCAGTATAACACGAGCTGACAAGCTAAGTTCATAATGAATATGTGCTTGCAGACAGCCTGACAACACCATTTCAAACGCAAATGAGGGATTATGTACGCGTCAACACTTCAAGTAGATGTCTTGGTTATCGGTGCAGGGCTTGCAGGCACACAAGCGGCCTACACCGCCGCACAGCTTGGCGCGCGCGTTGCTATTACCAGCACCTCTCATATTTTTTCGGGGTCAAGTTTTTCGCGCAGCACCTACGAGATGATTGTACTGAGCACGCCTTGTAAGTCAGAAAAAGACGAACTTATTCACACCATTGAAGCTGTAGGTCAAAATGTAACTGATCATAAGCTTGTAAAAACCATGGTAGATCACATCGCAGGCGCACACGAAAATCTAAAACAGCAAAAATTGAGTCTTATTCATCCTCGCGGTGAAGAAGCACAAACATACATCCCATCGTTTGACCATCAAAGCCGCCCCTGGTGCAAAATTGAACCAAAAAGATATCGCCATGCCTTAGAGCGCAAATTTCACGAACTTGATATTATCGAAAAGCCCCATTTTCAGCTTGTTGATCTTGTTGAAAACAAACAACGCGTACTTGCAGAAGATATGTGGGACAGAGATTTCTTTACGCAGTGCACATCAAAGCACATGCCAAAAGAGCGCATTTGGCCTTATAAAACACCAAATGCGCATGTAGACGCGTCCGCGCGCGCGTCAGAACATGCGGTAGAAGAAGCGTCAGAACACGAGCAAAAACGCGTTATTTGTGGAGCTTTATTTTTTGATGCCAACACCAACCAGTTTGTGTATATCAAAGCAACAAGTATTGTTATGGCAACGGGCGGTTTTACCTCAATTTTCAAACGGTCTTTGAGCGCGCGAGCAGGGGTTGGTAATATCCATGCTGTTTTGCTTTCGCACGGTTTATGCATGTCTAATCTTGAGTTCATGCAAATAGTGCCAGCATTTCATAGTAATCGTGCGCCGATTATATGCAACCGTGATATGTTTAAGTGGGCAGAGTTTTATGCAGACGATACGTTAATTCATCCGCTGCAACCCTGCGATAAAGATATGTTGGAGCACCGCTCACAATATAGCCCATTTACATCGCGTCTTTCGAGCAAATCTTTTGACATACAGCTTGCGTATCAAAGTCTTAACCATCAACTGTCACTTTTGTATACGCGTCTTCCAAATCGGCTTCCTCAATCTGTTCTCGCCTATATCAACATGCTTAAAGCGTCCAAACTATCCATGCACAAACGTCTTCATTTTGACTTATATGCACATACGTCTAACGGCGGCGTTGTCATTGATTCGCATGCGCTTGCACGCACACCTTGCAACCGAAATATTCAAGGGCTTTTTGCTGCGGGAGAAATTGCTGCAGGTATGCAAGGCGCCGATCGCCTCGGTGCCATGTCATCTACCAGCTGTATTGTCTTTGGACAAATCAGTGGCTTTGAAGCAGCAAAGTATGCGCGAGCACAACAAGCGTACAAACCGCTCGATTCTACAAATACCCGTGACGTATATATTGATAGTCGTACCCATACACTCTATACCGAACAGGCGCAGCTTTCGTTATGCGCCTCTGCTCAAGCGCAACAAGTTGAAGAAACGCTTCATATGCTTATGACACAACAATGCTTCTTGATTAAAGACGCACCTTCGTGTAAGCGAGCTCTCAGCAGCATTACATATCTTCATAAAGTTTTGGCAAGCACAAAAGAACCAACCACACAATATTGCGATGTCATGTACACCCTTGCGGTACAACAACAACTCATTATTGCCAAAATGTTCATTCTTGCATCACTTAAGAGAAACGAAAGTCGCGGTTCTTTTTATCGAAGCGATTTTCCTAAACGCAGCTCAAGTATGGCATTTCCAAGCTATAGCTGGATAGAATCTTAAAAGCACCCTTTACACAAAAACCCACCATGTATACACATGGTGGGCAACATGCGAACTCTACACAACATAGCTAACGGGTGCATGTAGAGGTGCAAATTAATTGGCTCTAGTTTCATCACGTGGATACAATGAAACTTTGCCTTGGGACTCTGAAACTATCTATAGGAATCCTGAAACCTTAGCTCGCAGCATCATATTATTTCTTATTGAAAATAAGACGCTTATCTCAAATAACACTCACAAAATGACATACAAAAAGATGGCTCTAGCATATAGCTAGAGCCATCTTCCAATAAACAATACTCGTTACTTAAAACAGGCAGTACCTACTTATTTGTTTTCTTTCATCATTTTCTTCTTACGAAGAATTGCAAGTCCTGTAATCGAGAAACCAAGTGCTGCGAGCAAGCCTGCAAACGATGCTGATTCGCCTGTCTGAGGAATAGAACCAGCACCAGTACCAGCACCAGTACCAGCACCAGTACCAGCACCAGTACCAGCA
>CAMQEO010000019.1 GCA_946999785.1 uncultured Atopobium sp. | reverse complement strand
TCGCCGTTTGTGGCAAATTTATCACCAAGTCTAAGCGTTTCAAGTGCACGCAGACCCGAGAACATATTATTAAAGTTTTCGCAGTTAGTTGTATCAAAGTTTGATACATCAAGTTCTTTGAGTACAAAATTTCCTGCGTTGGGAGCACTGGGGCTTTCATCCATAACGCCAGAAAACATGCTTTCCATAGTTTTGACCTTGCTGGTGTTAAATTTCTTTGAGAGAATAATTTTCTCAAGACAATTTGAATGCTGGAACATGCCTGCCATATCGGTAACGTTAGAGGTATCAAAGCTTGATAAGTCAAGTTCTTTTGTAGTGCCACAGTGGAAGAACGTCCATTTCATACATGTGCATTTTGCTGTATTGAACGATGAGAGATCAAAAGTGGGAACTTGGCTGCAATTCGCAAACATTGCTTCCATGTCTGTTGAGTTTTCGCAGGTAACACCTGTAAGTTTAAGTTCTGTCAGCCCGATACAATCCTTAAACATATAATACGTATAGATGGGCGACTTTAATTTATTGGGGAAAAGCGACGCATTAAATGAGGTAAGCGATGTACAATTCATAAACATATATTCCGTGCTTAATGCATTAGTATCATTGAGGTATTTTACACCGCTGGTGTCTTCTGATTTGTCGATCGTCCATGAATTGCTTTGTTTATCGTAAGTAGCACCATAGATGTGTCTAAGGTTGTTACAATCTGCAAAGAGTTTTTGAAAATTTTTCTTGTGATCATTTCCAAACGTATTATTGCTTAAAATAACTTCTTCGAGTTTATAACAACGACCAAAGCTGGCATATTTGAAACATCGCACTTAAGTGCGGTAAGATCTGCTGTTTTAAGATTTACAGCTCTGCAATAGTTTTCGGTACGTTTGTTTTCATCATTTTTTGCGTCACCAAAAAACTTTTGGAATTCTGTTTGATTGTTATTTGTTACTTTAACAGTAACAGGAGTACCTTGTGCATTTTGTACAAATTTGATATGTTCAGCTTCGGGAAGATGATAGACGCGCCATCCATAATCTAGCGATGAAGAAGTAGAGAAACCACCAGCTTTAAGACGAACTGGGTAACTATGTTTAGTCATCACGCCATCAGTGCCATCTTTAGCGGTAACGGTAATTGTTTTAGTGGTTTCGTCCCATGCCCAATGTGCGTTGCCGTCGTCTCCTTCGTTAGGAATAACTTGGTCTGCGAGTGCTGGTTGTGTAAAAAATACCGAAATCGGCAGACTCACAAATGCGCTCAGTGCAATAAAGAGAGCACTTATTATCCACAGGGGGGGTGATTCTATGTTTCATAGATCTATCCTTTCAACGTTAAAATCTGAAACATTTGTATAAAAAATATAGTAGCGTATTTTTGAAAATAAACTGAATACATAAGGAAAGTTAGATGAAATGTAACAATTGGATTATTTGACACCCCGTATATGCACAAGCGGATGATCTCATTTTAGATTTTGTGATTATGAGAACTTGTATTGATTATGGTTCTTTTTGGCATATGCGTACAATTATTGACAGAGTCGTTTGTTCCTGTAAGAATATACACCGTACTAAGCTCCAATGGGGTTTGTGCACATTCAAACGCGCGCAAACATGTTTGTGCTCAGTGTATGCGGCATGGGGATGTAGCTCAGTTGGGAGAGCGCTGCCTCCGCAAGGCAGAGGCCGAGGGTTCGACTCCCTTCATCTCCACCAGAACGCGAAGCGTCGAACTCTATTCTTTTTCTTCCTTTTTACCCTATTCTACCAGCGGAAACGCGAACATTATAATGCGTAAAAATTCATCAATTGCGCTCAGTGTGAATAAGTGTGAATTACCGTGTTTAACTGGTGTGACAGGCTGTGACCGATACACCAAAAAAATCTCATGTGACAAAAAAGTGACAGGTTTTGTAAAGAGATAAAAACCTTACGATTGCCATAAGCAAATTTCATAAAATCTTGTTTAATAATGAAATCTAGATTGAATACTTTTCATGTTTTCAACTTAGGTCTATTATGTATAAGTACGTCAAACACGTACATACTGATTTCTATGCAATAATAAAAGGAGACGTGCATGTCTGGACATTCAAAGTGGGCTACCACTAAGCATAAAAAAGCAGCTATCGACGCAAAACGCTCGGCGCTTTTCTCCAAGCACTCGCGTAATATTACCGTTGCTGCAAGAAATGGTGGAGATCCAAATCCTGAGAATAACGCAGCTCTTGCTGCTGCCGTTGCACGTGCTCGTATGGTTTCTATGCCTAATGCTCGTATTCAGGCTGCTATTGATAAAGCGTTTGGTACTGGTGCCGATGCTGTAGTTTATAAAGAAGTCACCTACGAAGGCTATGGTCCTGCAGGTGTTGCGCTTTATGTTGAGTGTCTTACCGATAACCTTAATCGTACAGCTGCTGATGTTCGTTCTGCGTTTACTCATGCTGGCGGTAATCTTGGTACCTCGGGTTCTGTTGCATTCCAATTTGAGCGCAAAGGTTCTATCGCGGTAACTAAAGAGGCATGTTCGGATGAGGACGAGCTTATGATGGCTGTTGCCGAGGCAGGTGGAGAAGATTACAAAGATGAGGGTGAAGAATGGCTCATCTATACCGCTTACGATAAAATGCAATCGGTTGAGGCTTCTCTTAAAGAGCAAGGTATTGAGGTAAAAGGTAGCGAGCTTACTATGGTTGCCAATAACCCCACCGATTTAAATGCTGCTGACGCTAAAAAAGTTGAACGCCTTGTAGATCGCTTGGAAGAGTTAGATGACGTACAAAACGTTTACGCTGCTATGTGTGTTTCCGACGAAGTTTTGGCTGAACTTGAGGCAGAAGAATAGAAGTTTGATCGTTTTATTTCGGCTGCGATTGCTGCATCGAGATTATTTAGTACGTAAAATTATGGTATAAAATCCTACGTGAATGTTACTGTTCAGGTAGGATTTTTGTTAAACTATTATTAGTACACGGTGTTCATGCATCAATAAAGAGTGTAAAGGGGCTCGTATGGGAATTTTTAAGCGATTATGCATGCTTATATATGCATTGACAGGCATATTCTTTTTTGGCTCGTTGCTTGCTGCCTCTTATGATGCCACATCTACATATGCTCTCTACGTGTTTAGACTGTCCTTTGTTCAACAGCTCATGAAAATTGCTCCGTTTATCATAGTTTTTGGCTGCGTTATTATGCTTTTGCGTGCTATTTTTACACGTAATCGTAAAGTGGTTATTATTTCCAAAGCTAAAGACAACAAAATTACCGTGTCGCTTCATGCTATAGAGTCTCAAGCAAAACATGTGATCGAAGAAGACGGGCGTTTTTGTGTGGTTCGACTTTACGTTAAAGCAGCTAAATACGGCCATATTCGTGTAAATGCGCGTATTCAGCCCGAAGAAACCGAAGATTTGCTTACGGCATCAGACGAGCTTAAAAGCAAACTCTATGCAGGACTTTCGGTTATTGTTGGTAATCACATAGATTCTATTAACTTAGAATTTGCTCAAGCAAAGAATTATGTCTCGGTGAGTGATGAGGATCTTGTGGCGCCTGTATCAACCGAACCTTTGCCAAATGTGGCTGATACTGATGTAGACTCCACCGATGTTTCTCATACATTGGACGGTGCAGATACTTTTACGGTATCTGCTGATATACAGCGCCCTATACATACCAAGTTGCTGCATAAATCATCGGGTATTACTGTTCCTATTTCTCATTACGGTACTGCTGACACTGCTTCTAATTCAGATAATGTTCCTTCACAGAATTTTGACTCAAAAAGTTCACAAGATCAGGTACGTAAAAGCCCCACGATAGTATCTCAAAGTGCTACGGTTACATCTCATCCAACAACAGGTTTACAGACGTCAAACGATGATCGCGCTGCTGTATCTTCGTCGTCCTTAACAATGTCTGTCCAGCGTGAAAGGCAATAAATCATGAAAAAGAATGAAAGCCGTACAACGATTGTTGATGAAACTGCCCACGCCCAAAACGCACACGCCCAAAAAGAAGTGTCTGCACGCGTTGATGTATCTGTAGATAAAGCGCAGACAAATGCCCATACCAATACTTCCACTCAAGACGCTTCAACACATGGTACACCTACGGCGGAAAACGCAACGTTTAATGAGTTTACGCGCGCATGCGCTACTTATGTTAAAGGTCGTGAGCATGCATGTATAGGAGCCGTTGTTGGTCTTCTTGTTGCATTGCTTATTTTTTCTATTGGTCTATTTCGTACACTTTTAATAGGATTTTGCATTGCTTTAGGTATTGCAATTGGTCAATATGTCGACGGAAATCCAAAGATTTTGTCACTTGTTCAAAAGCTCTTCAAAGATAACAGAAATTAACCTCACACCTATTTTACCTGCACGAAAGGACTCATATCATGAAAGATCAAAAATCCGCACGCCTTGATACAAACGCCCTTGATATAAGCGCTCAAGACGTATCGCCTACGCTAAACGTTGAGTTTACCGATCATGTGGCTCAAAATTCGGCAGATACAACACCTGAAGATACAACTCATACGTTAGGGGATCATAAGGGTGAAAGCTTTGTTGCCTCAGAGAGTACCCTTGGCACTCAAGACGCAGATGAGGAAGATACTTCTGGTACGCCTCGTGCAGATGCAGATGATGTTAACAATATCCATGGAGCAGCACGCGCAGAAACGAGCGGTTCCACTTTAGACGAGGACGCTGAGATAACTGACGATGTTGAAGATGATACTCAAGATTCGCTGACATTTTCAAATGGTGTTATTGAGAAAATTGTTGCTATTGCAATGCGTGACGTAAAAGACGTTGTAGGCATGAAAGGCAGCTGGTTTAATCGCGTGCAAGATGTGTTAGGCGCGTCAGACGCGCGTAAAGGCGTTACCGTTGAAGTTACCCATGATGCATCGGTACGAGTTAATATCTCGGTTCTCATTAAATATGGCGCATATGCACCACAGGTATTTGAGGATGTTAAAGAGGCAGTTGTTAGTAAAGTTATGGAAATGACAGGGTTGAGCGTTGCTGGTGTTAATCTTCGTATCGAAGATGTTCTAACACCTGAAGAATACGAGGCTCAAGATATGACAAAAGAGCATGCGCTAACGTTAAACAGCGATGAAGAAAAGCATATATCGGCATAAATTGCTTAAACCGCACGCCGGCGCTGTTTTGTATGCACCTGTGTTGTGTCTTGCGAACAAGTTCCTATTTTCTTGACAGCACAGCAATGTGTGAATATCGTTTTAATGATTATAAAGAGGTTAGTTATACGTGTTACAGACATATTTTGCCACGTTGTGTGCGCGCAGCGCTCGCACATTGTTACGTCGTGTATTTCATCGAAAAGCATCTCAGCTTCCAGGTAGGGTAGCGCTTGGCATTGATAAAAATTTTCTAGCACATAAAGCGCGCCTTTTTGGCAAACATACGGTTGTTGTATGCGGAACTAATGGCAAAACAACTACAACGAATATTATTGCCTCGGCATTTGATTCTTCTTTTCCGCAGGTAGTTTGCAATCGGGCGGGAGCAAATATGCCAGCAGGCATAGCGTCTGCGCTTTTGGACGCCACCTCTGGAGCTGCCTGCGTATTAGAGTCTGATGAACTTTTTTCTATCAATATTGTTCCTGCAGTTAAACCGAAGTTTCTTGTATTACTTAATTTGTTTCGTGATCAGCTTGACCGCTGTGGCGAAATAGAGCGCGTTCAGCAAACTATCGTTCGCGCACTTGAGGCGTCGCCCTCTACTACGCTTGTTGTTTGTGGTGATGATCCTCTTACGGTTGGCATAGCACGGTCTGCGGAGCGTCTGCATATTAACGTTGTGTACTTTGGTATCAATCAAGATTTACACCGAGCTGCCGATCGTGTTCCCGAAGCTCGATTTTGTCAGCTGTGTGGCACGGAGCTTACCTATACCTATCGTAGTTATGCTCAACTAGGCGCGTTTAGTTGTCCTAGCTGCTCGTTTGCGCGGCCACACCTAAACTGTTACGCAGACGCTATTCAGCTTGAACAAAATAGTGTTAAGTTTTGTGCACACATCAATCAACATACAGCTCAAATCTCTGCGTCGTTTGGTGGTTTGTACATGGTATACAATCTTCTTGCAGCCTATTACATTGCGCACGAAACAGGTATTTCCGATGAAGCCTTTTTAAACGTGCTTAATGCATATCATCCCCAAAATGGTCGTTTACAGCATTTTACGTATGAAGGAATTCCTCTTGTTTTGAATCTTGCAAAAAATCCAACGGGTTTTAACCAAAACATTTCTCTGTTGCAACAAGATTCGCGCCAGAAAGTTATTTATATCTGCATAAACGATAATTTTAACGATGGAAAAGATGTATCGTGGCTGTGGGATGTTGACTTTGAACGGTTCTCCTCCGAGGATAAGCCTGTACTTTTGTGCGGCGGTACGCGTCGTCATGATATGCAAGTTCGTCTTAAATATGCAGGCTTTTCGTCTGAATGTACAACGTCAATAGATGAGGTATTAGCTACTATTTCTAAGCACTATCCTAATAGAGTTCTTTATGTTCTTACTAATTATTCTGCTCTTTGGCCTGTTAAAGCGCGTTTGGAGCAGCTCTGTACTGCGCAGTAGTTTCGCGCGTGCTTCTTGCGCTCTAACTTTAGACGCTCAGTTTTTACGATAGAAAGCGTGTATTTATGCAAACGTTACGTATTGTACATATGTATCCTGAACTGCTTAATCTTTATGGAGATTCGGGTAATATGCTGGTACTTGCACACCGTCTTAAACAGCGTCAAATTCCATTTGAGATTGTAGAAGTCCACGTGGGAGATAGCATTTCACTTTCGTCTGCAGACATAGTGTTTATCGGCGGTGGGTCGGATCGCGAACAAAAAATTGTCTGTTCAGCTTTGCAAACGTTTCGTGATGAGCTTGCCTCATACGTAGAAGATGGTGGCGTTCTAGCTGCGGTGTGCGGTGGTTATCAACTTTTAGGACATTATTACTTGCTTGATGACGAAAAAATCAAAGGACTCTCACTTGTTGATTTATATACCGATCGCGGAACACCGCGCCTTATCGGCAATATTGCAATCAAAAGTTCTATATGCCCACACCCCATAGTTGGATACGAAAATCACGGGGGAAGAACGCATTTAGCTGGTGATATTACGCCTTTGGGCGTGGTAGAATACGGGCATGGAAATGATGGCGAAACTGGATATGAGGGCTGCTTATATAAGCATGTTTTAGGAACCTATATTCACGGGCCACTTTTCCCAAAAAATCCCGGTGTTGCCGACTTTCTTTTGCGTACTGCGTGTGTGCGTCGTGGTATTTGTCAAGAGCTTGAGCCGCTAGACGATACGATAGAGCTTCAGGCTAATGACTTTATGTACCAAAGGCTCATGAAGCACGGTGTTCGTGAATAGTTAAAAAATCTGGAATATTTTATACAACTGACGCTACGCAACTATCACTAAGAGATATAATAAGACACTATTAAAATATTCACGTATGCTAAGAACAAGATGTACGTGTTTTTGAGGTGCTAAGCAGAAATGAAATAACAGGGGCAGGTGTAAATTATATGCATAACGTTATTGTTTTTGGAAGTATCAACACCGATATGTCAGTAAGCTGCACTCGTATGCCAGAACAAGGCGAAACAGTACTTGGAAGTACCTTTGTGCTTTCAGGTGGTGGAAAAGGTGCCAACCAGGCAGTTACATCTGCTCGCCTCGGTGCAAAAACATACATGGTTGGTAAAGTGGGTAGCGATCGCTTAGGATCTGTTCGGATTGCTGGATTAGAAGAATATGGCGTACGTACTTCAAGAATTCGGACCAGCAGCGATGTTGCTACTGGTAGCGCGCTTATATTGCGGTCAAAAGATGATAACCGCATTGTGGTAGATCCTGGCGCGAATGTTTGTGTTACGTTTGACGAGGTACAAGATACGCTCGACACGCTTGCACAACCAGGGGATATTTTCTTAACGCAGTTTGAATGCTTGCCCGAGGTTGTAAAGGCCTCTTTGGCATATGCCCGCAAAAAAGGGTTGTTTACCATCTGTAATCCTTCTCCTGCGCTCCCTATAGATGACGATATGTATAAAACTATTGATTTGTTGTGCCTCAATGAGGCTGAGTGCGCAACGCTTTCTGGTATTCAGCCTAACAGTGAAGAAGATCGTCTGTCCGCGCTTAATTTTTTTGCTCAAAAAGGTGTTAAACAGACAATTCTGACACTTGGAGCTCAAGGTGCTGTTGCAAAAACGGCTGATGAAGTTGTTGTACGCCCTGCATTTGAAGTTACCTGTATTGATACTACAGCAGCAGGTGACGCATTTTTAGGTGCAGTAGCTGCGTGTTTGTCGTATGATAATTCTTTTGATACAACTATGGAAATCGCGATGGCAACTTCTGCACTCTGTGTAACAAAATTAGGCGCGCAAGATGCTATGCCTACGTTTGACGAAGTTCAATCTTTTCTTGCGTCACATAAATAGAACCTATGTGTATGCCAAGTTCTCATCGAGAAAAAACTGAGTACGCCCAAGCGTTGCTTTCATCGTCCACGCTTGCGCAAACCACGCACGCAAGCACATTTGGTCATGTTCTGTATTTTGATGTGCTGCGTGTTTTGGCTGCGTTTGCAGTTGTTGCTTTGCATTGTATTATTTCAATTGCAAATCTCTCTACACTTTCGTCAAGCACACAAGCCCTTATGATGGTTGAATCGGGGGCTGCGGTCATCCTTTTTCGTTGGGCAGTGCCACTATTTTTTATGATCTCGGGTGCTTTAATGCTGCACCCGCAACGCTGCGTTACTTCAAAAAAAGTTGTTCATCATATTGTGCGCCTTGTAGCTATTTTAGCTACGATTGGTCTGTGCTTTAGCATGATTAAAGTAGCCGCAACGGGGTTTACTTCTCCTGTGGATTTGATCATGCAAGCAATTCTAAAAACGCTTACAGGCCAAAGCTGGGATCATCTTTGGTTTTTGTACAAACTCATAGGTTTATATGCACTTGTTATACCATTACGTATTGTTTTGCAGGCTACAAGCCCAAAACAACATAAATGGGCACTTATGGTAATGTGGATTACGCTTATGGTATTGCCCAATATTGCTTCAATCATTCAAATCGGCATCATTTCATATATGCCTTTAAGCTATGAATTGCTCTATTTTGTAGCAGGGTACTATCTGTTTTTTGAAGAAAATGATAATCGAGTACTTTATTATGTTGGCGCACTTGTCTCGGCAGTTGGCATGGTTGTTTTGTTTGTGTATGACTATGATATGTTCTTTATGCCTCAAAGTAGCTTGATGTTTGTGTATAGTGCAGGGATTTGCATTGCCGCAAAGGCATTTGCACAACGCGTTTGCCAACATGTAAACATACAAAGTCTCTGGTGTCAGAGGTTTACCGTGCTCATCCGATTTTTAGCATCATATAGTTTTGGTATCTACGTGCTTCATGTTGTTTGGATTCAAGCTCTTGTTCGTTATGTGGCACTGTTTCAGACAAGTTTTATCGAGCAAGCAGATATGTTTCAGGTATTAGTATTTCAGTTTATGTTGCTTTTGGTAAGTGTTGTGTGCTCTTGGGTGTGTACTATGCTTTTAAGACGTCTATCGTTTTTTGCAAAGTACCTATAGAATTTTATATTTTTTAAGAAACTCTATGGAAAGATACAATTAATGTCTACCTTAAGGTGTAAGCTTTGGTATCATGCATAAGTTGTATGTTAGTTTGCGAGCGTGGCGGAATTGGCAGACGCGCCAGACTTAGGATCTGGTGAGTATTGTACTCGTGAAGGTTCAAGTCCTTTCGCCCGCACCAACATAGAGAAATAAGTTGTCTGTCACACCATACAGGCATAAGGAATACTGGAGGAACCTTGAATATCACTGCCACTGCTGATAAGACCTCAAATGATAAGGTCAAAATTACTGTAACTGTATCCGCAACCGATGTCGACGCAGCGATTGACGGTGCATATAAAGACATTGCAAAAAAATATGCATTTCAAGGCTTTAGAAGAGGCCGTGCTCCTCGTCCTGTAATTAACGGTATTGTTGGTAAACAAGCTGTGTTTGCGCAGGCAACCGAGGATCTTATTCAAAACGTACAGCCGCAAATGCTTGATGAGCTTGATATTGTTGCCATCAGCAAGCCTGATTACGGCGAAGATCCAAAATTGGTAGAAGAGCATAAAGACTTTACGGTAGAGGCTCTTGTGAGCGTTCCTCCTGTGTGCGAGCTTGATACCTATGACGCTCCTTCTATTACTATGCCTCCAGAGCATGCAACTGACGCCGAGATCGATCGTCAAATTGACCAGCTGTTATCGTATAACACAACTTACGAAGAAGATAAGGATGCCAAGCAAGCAACTGAGTCGAGCGTTGTTGTATTAGATGTTAAAAACATCGAAGGTCTTCCAGAGTTTGAGGGTTCAGCGCGTCAATTTGTTCTTGATAGTCCGTATATTCCTCAAGAGTTTGCCCAAGGCGTTACTGGTATGAAGCTTGATGAAAGCAAAGAGATTTCTTGGGTTCGTAAAGAGGACAAAAAAGAAACTCCTGTTAAGGTAAACGTTACGCTTAAAACTCTTAAGCGTGCTGTGAAACCCGAGCTTACCGATGAGTTTGCTAAAAAATCAATGGGATTTGATACCGTTGAGAAGCTTCGCGCTGCTATTAAAGAAGAGATCGAAAACGATAAGAAAACCTCCTTACCTTCTCTTAAAGAAGACCGTGTTGTAGAGGCTATGGGTGAACATCTCAAACTTGATGAGGTTCCTGAAGATTATCAAAAGCAGGTATTTTCTGAGCTTGCCAACGAGTTCTTAAGCCAGCTGCAACGTCAAGGTGCAACACTTGATATGTATCTTGCTTCACGTGGTATCAAGTCTGATGACTTCTTAGCAGATCTTCACGTACAAGCACAAGAGCGCGCTCGTCAGTCTTTGGCACTTAACGCCATTGCCAATAAGCTTAATTTGGAGGCAACCGAAGCTGATGTAGAAGAAGAGTTCAAAAGCGTTGGTAAAGATTATAAAAAGCAGATGGATCAATTCAAGAAAAACGGTCAAATGCCTGCAATTCGTGAATCCATCCGTAGAAGCAAGGCTGTTAAGTGGCTTGTTGAGAATGCAAGCGTAGAAGTTGTTGATGAGGTTGCTCAAGCAAACAAAGATGCAGAGAAAAAAGCAAAAGCACCTAAGAAAACTTCTAAAAAGTCTGCTGATAAAGCATCTTCAAAAGCTGCCGAAAAAAAGACTGCTAAGACTGAAAAGTAAACTACGTAGAGCAACTAAGAATAAAGAGTTTGTTTATGTGCATGTAGGTCGTGCTATATTAAAACAAATATAGCGTGAGTATAGCGTAATATTTTGTTCTTATTGGCGTACGCTTTGCGCTTCGGGTCTTCTTCTCGAAGCGCATTTTTCAACCGGAAGGGAATGTATGATTACTCCAACAGCAACACCGCTTATTCCATATGTTGTCGAACAAACGCCTCGTGGTGAGCGTAGCTATGATATATTTTCTCGTCTGTTAAACGACCGTATTGTGTTTTTGGGTGAAGCTATTACTCGTGATTCAGCTAATTTGGTTATTGCACAGCTGCTTCATCTTGAAAGTCAAGATCCTGATAAGGATATTGCGTTGTATATTGATTCACCTGGTGGTGAAGTTTACTCTGGATTGGGCATTTTAGACACCATGAACTTTATTAAGCCCGACGTTTCTACTATCTGTGTTGGTATGGCGGCTTCTATGGCATCTGTTTTGCTTGCAGCTGGTGCAAAAGGCAAGCGCATGTGTCTCCCTAATTCTATGGTTATGATTCATCAACCAAGTTCGGGCGCACAAGGTCAGCAGACCGATATTCAAATTGTTGCAGATGAAGCTAAGTGGATCCGTAATCACATGAACGAACTTTTGGCCCAATATACAGGTCAAACGGTTGAAAAAATCAACCAAGATACCGAACGTGATAACTACATGCGTGCGCAAGAAGCATGTGATTATGGTTTGGTTGATAAGGTTATCACATCGCGTGCTGAGCAAGCAGAATAGGTTTGCACGCGTGTTTGCTATGAGTCTGTGTACAACGTAGCAGCAAATATACCTATTAACATTTTGGTCGTATAACATCTAAGGCAGGTAAGGAGTCTGTATGGCATTGCATTCTGGTGAACAAGGTTTCATTTGTTCATTTTGCGGTAAAACTCGTGCTCAAGCCAATAAACTTATTCAAGGACCCGACGGTGTTTTTATATGTGATGAGTGTATTGCCGAGTGCTGCGATATACTTTCAAAAAGTGAGCAGAATTACTCAGATAACCCAAATGCACGGCTGACTCCGCAAGAGGACACTCAAAAGCCTAAAGATCCAGGTCTGAAGCTTAATAATCTTCCCACTCCTCACGAAATTTATGATGAACTGTCTCAATACGTGATGGGGCAAGAGGCGGCAAAACGTGCTATGAGCGTTGCCGTGTACAATCACTATCGTCGTGTTATGACTAACGATGCCTCTATTGATGAAGACATTAATCGCAGTGATGATGCTAAACCAGAGGAAGTAGAGCTTGCCAAGAGTAACATTTTGTTGCTTGGTCCAACGGGTACAGGTAAAACTTTACTTGCGCAAACCCTTGCGCGTTTTTTGGAAGTTCCTTTTGCAATTGCCGATGCCACAACGCTTACCGAAGCTGGTTATGTTGGCGAAGACGTCGAAAACATTCTGCTTAAGCTCATTACTGCCGCTGATGGTGACGTTGCGCGCGCAGAAGTGGGTATTGTATATATCGACGAGATCGACAAAATTGCTCGTAAAGCAGAAAACCTCTCTATTACACGCGATGTATCGGGTGAAGGTGTACAACAAGCGCTTCTTAAAATTTTGGAAGGCACCAATGCAAGTGTTCCTCCACAAGGGGGCAGAAAGCATCCTAGTCAAGAGCTCATTCATATTAACACGCAAAACATTCTCTTTATCTGCGGTGGTGCATTTGTTGGATTGGACAAAATTGTTGCTGATCGTATTGGAGAAAAGGGTATTGGTTTTAATGCGCAGCTTGCGCGTAAGGTTGATGACAACCAAGATGAGCTTATGAGTAAAGTTATGCCTCAAGATTTGCATAAATTTGGTATTATCCCTGAGTTTATTGGTAGAATTCCAGTTATAACCACTACTAAAGAGCTTACGGAAGACGATCTTGTTAAAATTTTGATTGAGCCAAAAAACGCAATTGTTAAACAATACAAGCGTATGTTTGAAATTGAAGGCGTTGAACTCGAATTTAAAGATGAGGCTCTCCGCGAAATTGCATCTCTTGCGCTTAAGCGTAATACCGGTGCTCGTGGTCTTCGTGCAATATGTGAAGCAACACTGCAAAATACCATGTTCGATTTGCCTTCTGATCTCTCTATTGTAAAGGTTGTTGTTACTAAAGAGGCGGTAGAAGGAACCGAACAACCATTGCGTATTACCGAAGAAGATCACGAAGAGCGCAAACATGGTCTATTTAAGGCGCTTAAGAAAGAGTAATGTGCAGCATAACGAGCTTGCAATGCGTTTGTAATGCATGTTTTTTGTACCGCACGCTTACAACGATCATAGTGTGTGCCTGTAGTGCGTGCCCATAATGCGCTCCATACTATAGGTGCGTATATATGCCTCTGGTTTATCCAGGGGCTTTCTTATAGGTAAGCATTGATGTAAGCATTGTGTGATTTAAATGAATAGATTCTTTAATCCTGCGGTTATGTATCTTTGTCGTGCAAGCAAACACATGTTCGGTTATACTTATTACAAGTTGCTTAAGAAAAGACAAAAGTCTTGCACGCTTTTCTTTTTCTAAACAGGTACAATAAGGTGTTAACTGCTGGTTATCGTCACATAAAGAGGGATGCCCTGTGGAGCAAATGCCAAAAACATACAATCCTTTAGAGGTTGAACCAAAACTTATTGAGCAATGGATCCAAGCTGGATGCTACAAACGTAGCAAAGGTGTTGGTGATTGCACGGTTGTTATTCCACCTCCTAATGTCACGGGTATTCTTCATATGGGTCATGCCATGGACGATACCATTCAAGACACCTATATTAGATACAATCGTATGCGCGGCCGCTCAACACGCTGGATTTTAGGTACCGATCATGCAGGTATTGCTACACAAACCAAGGTAGACAAAAAACTTAAAAGCCAGGGAATTTCTCGTCTGGCTCTTGGACGCGAAAAGTTTTTGGATGCATGCTGGGATTGGACGCGTGAATATGGTGGAACTATTGTTTCACAAATTAAGCGTATGGGTTGCTCTATTGATTTGAGTGATCCCAAGTTTACTATGAGCGATGAGTATGCACATGCAGTGCGCAAGGTTTTTGTTGATTGGTATCATGATAAGCTCATTTACCGTGGTAAACGCATTGTTAACTGGTGTCCTGTGTGTACAACGGCAATTTCTGATGATGAGGCAGAATATCGCGATGAAAAAGGTCACCTATGGTATATGCGCTATCCACTGGTTGATCCAGTAGGAGATATAACTTATATCACCGTTGCTACCACTCGTCCCGAGACTATGCTAGGCGATACAGGTGTTGCGGTGTCTCCTCAAGATGACGAAAATGCTTGCCTTGTTGGCAAAAAAGTTTTGCTACCTATTGTTAATCGTGAGATTCCTATTTTTTCGGATTGGCATGTTGATAAAGGATTTGGAACCGGATTTGTAAAGGTTACTCCTGCGCACGATCCAAATGACTATGCTATGGGTCAAACACATAATCTTGAACAAATCAATGTCTTTGATGAGCATGCATGTGTTGTTGACGGCTATGGACAATTTTCGGGCATGGATAGAAACGAAGCGCGCAAGGCAATTGTTTCGTGGTTTGAAGATCATGGTTTGCTTGATCATATAGAAGATCTTAACCACTCGGTTATGCATTGTTACCGCTGCGATACGGCGCTTGAGCCCTGGCTTTCCCAACAATGGTTTGTTGCGGTTGATAAGCTCAAAACACCTGCTAAAGAAGCTGTTACTTCGCAAGAGATTCAATTTCATCCAAGTAGGTGGACGCAAACATATCTTACTTGGATGGATAACCTTAAAGATTGGTGCATCTCTCGACAACTCTGGTGGGGTCACCGTATTCCCGTATTTACCTGTGCTGATTGTGGATGGGAAGATGCATGTTTAGAAGATGTGGCTGTATGCCCGCAGTGTTCGTCCTCGCATGTCTCACAAGATGAAAACGTATTGGATACCTGGTTTTCTTCTCAGTTGTGGACATTTGCAACACAAGGGTGGCCTTTTTCATCTGACGAGCTTAAAGCACATCATCCTACCAAAGTGTTGGTTACCGCACGCGATATTATTGCATTATGGGTCGCGCGCATGATTATGAGTTCGCTCTACTTTACACATGAAATTCCTTTTAAAGATGTGTACATTTATGCAACGATCTTGGCAAAAGACGGTAGTCGTATGTCAAAAAGTAAGGGCAATGGCGTTAACCCTATGGATCTTATCGACAAGTATGGTGCCGACGCTATGCGCTACAATCTTTTAACGCTTATTACTACTAACCAAGATGTTAAATTTGATGCCGTTATCGATAAAAAGACCAAGCAGCTTAAAGAAAGTCCGCGTACCGATCAAGCTCGTTCGTTTATCACCAAGATTTGGAATGCTTCGCGTTTTGTGCACATGAATTTGCAAGACTATGTTCCAGGTAAACCGTGCGCTCAAACAATGGAAGACGCATGGATGTTAAGCCGTCTTGCAGCTGTTGTTAAACAGACTACCGAACAGCTCGAAACCTATGCCTTTGGAGACTATGCCCGTGATATTCAGTCGTTTTTCTGGAATGAGGTGTGTGACTGGTATATTGAGCTCTGTAAGGGTCGTTTGCTCAATGGTACTGCCGACGAAAAATTACAAGTTCAGCGCAATCTCGTATTTGTTCTTGATACGGCACTTAGACTTCTACATCCCGTTATTCCGTTTGTAACCGAGGAAATTTGGGATATGTTGCCGGTGTCTGGTATAGACGATCATCGTGCTGCATTTCTTATGCTTGCTTCCTGGCCAGATGCCAAAGATTACGAACAGTTTGTTAATACTAAAGCAGAAGCAAACTTTGAACTAGCAAAGATGCTTATTTCTACCGTGCGCTCTATTCGTGCTCGTTATCGTTTATCTCCAAAAGAAGAACTTGCACTTACCGTTAAGACAAGTGAAGCTAAGGCACAGGTTATTGACGCCCAAAAAGAGTTTATTATTCATGTTGGTCGCTTAAAATCGCTTGATCTTGTCTCAAACTTTACGCGTCCAAAAACCTGTGTTGCAACAGCCGAAGGTGACGTAGAAATTTTTGTTGAGTTGGGCGGTTTAGTTGACTTACGCGCCGAAGCTACGCGTCTTTCAAAAGAACTTGAAAAGCTTAACTCAGAGCGCAGCAAAGTACAGGAGCTTCTCAGCCAAGAGGCCTTTATTTCAAAGGCTGCACAGGCGGTTATTGATAAGAAGAAAGCCCATGTAGAAGAGCTTAATGCTACGATAGAGAGTTTATCCGCGCAACTTCAGCAGTTGGGGTAGTATCTATGGATTCATTCGTATGTGCAAAACGGCAAGCGCGCATGTATTATAAGGATGTGCGCTGCGCCCTTGGTGCACAAAAGCGCTATGAATCTGATTCAAAGATTATCTCAAATTTTGTTCAAAGCTCTATCTATCATAAAGCTCAAAGCGTGTGTTTGTATTATTCATTCGCCGAAGAAATCGATACCCATACGCTTGCTGCTCGCGTGCTTGTAGACCAAAAACAGCTCATACTGCCTCGTGTTAATAAGGCTTGCCACAACCTTGATTTTTATCGAGTGCAAGACTTATCAACGCTTTGCAAAGGTCCGTTTGGCCTTCTTGAGCCATCGTGTGAACCTTCGAACTTGATAGAGATAACGAAAGTTGCAACTTATGATAAGTCTATGGTTGTAGTTGTACCTGGCCTTGTTTTTGACAAGTTTGGGTATCGTTTAGGATACGGTGC
>CAMQEO010000018.1 GCA_946999785.1 uncultured Atopobium sp. | reverse complement strand
TTTTCACATAGAATTTTTTAATAGGCAGAAATATATACCTAATGGATAGGTACGTATTTCTGCCTATTTTTATGCAATTTACCAAAGATATAAAAACAAAAACAGAGGTGAACTAAAAATGAAAATGATGATGAAAAGGACACTGTCATGTTTCCTTGCTCTAGTAATGGTTATGTCTTATCTGCCTTTAAACCCAATAGCTAGCTATGCAGATGAACTTCTACCTATAGATGCTGATCACTTTCCAGATGACGCCTTTAGAAATTATGTAAGTGATAGATCTATTGATGGAAATGGTGATGGCAAATTAAGTAAGGAGGAGTTAGAGTATGTTGATACGATTTTGATATATAACCAATCAGTTTCTTCTTTAAAAGGAATTGAATATTTTAAAAATCTTAAGAACTTAGATTGTTCTAGCAACAATCTAACAGAGTTAGATGTAAGTAAAAACACAAAGCTTGTTAGCTTGTGGTGTGATCACAACCATCTAACGAGTTTGGATGTAAGTAAAAACACAGGGCTTATTGAATTGCAGTGTCGTTATAACAACCTAACAAGTTTGGATGTAAGTAACAACCCAAATCTTACTAGATTGAATTGTGAGAATCAACAATACAATATAACAGTAGATAAGGTCACAAGAAAATTTGAATACAGCAAGTTCCCAAGAGGTTTTGACAAAGCAAAAGTTACTTCACTGTATAGAGCAACTCCTAGCGATGATGCTCTTATAGTTAATGGTAATAATCCAAGTGAAGTAACTTACAGATATAAAGTTGGCAATAAAGAGATGAATGTCACATTACATGTTACCTATTTTGACTCAGATTTGGTACGAGATATAAAAGTAAAAAAACAGCCTACAAAACGAGTCTACACGGACGGAGAAAACCTAGATTTAACAGGGCTTGTTGTAACGTTAAAAGATAATCCAGGCGCGACAATAGACGTGCCATTTGCAGACTTTGGCACATATAAAATCACGGCAACTCCTAAAAATGGAACATCATTAACAGTGGCAAACGATAAGACAAAAGTTAAACTAACCTACAAAAATCTAAGTGCATACACAGATCCCTTAACAGTAAATAACACAGTTACTTTCAAGGACGGCGATAAGACGCATGCAACAGTAAAGGCAGAAAACGGTAAGGCTATTGATACGAAGTCTATGCCTGCTAATCCAACGAAAGACGGTTATACCTTCAAAGAGTGGAACACTAGGTCAGATGGCAAGGGTGAGACGTTTACAGGAGCAAGCGTAGTTAATGGTGATATGACTGTGTATGCCATTTACACGCAAGATTCTGCGCCGACGCCGGAATTGAAGCCGCAGCCTAAGACACCAGAGCCTAAGACAACAGATCCTAAGCTGCAGCCTGAAAAGCATATTGATATAATTCCTCAGACAGGCGAATCAGCATCGTTTGCAGGCTTGCTTGTAGCGCTTGGCTTCTCGATTACAGGACTTGCAATTCTTCGTAAGAAGAAAATGATGAAAGAAAACAAATAAGTAGGTACTGCTTGTTTTAAGTAACGAGGATTGTTTATTGGAAGATGGCTCTAGCTATATGTTAGAGCCATTTTTTTGTATGCCAACTTGTGAGTGTTATTTGAGATAAGATTTCTTATTCTAAATAAATACTCTAGTAACTCGCGTAATGCAATCCACGTAAAGGTCGTCGTCATAGCATTATAAACTCATGAGCCAAGCGCAATTAGGCTTTGCGCTTTTGCTTTCTTTTGCGTAAAAACTCTTTAACAAAGCTTGAATGTATAATATCTTTGTGATATTACGAACACTAAACAGACTGGTATGGATTTAATTTTATTAGAAACGTAATTTTATTAGAATTACATAGTCAGAAGAAGGATAACCTATGAGATTAATGAGACCAGACAGTAAATATATCCAAGGTTATATAGAAGCAAATGAAGAAGATGAAATGTTTAGACCGCATGCAGAAAGACGTTTTCAGCACCCCGAGACAATTATAGAGAGTTCTTATAACTACGAGCACGGTATAAATTTGCCTACAGGTTATGTTAAAGCTACTACGTTTTGGCTGATAGATAATGAAAAATTTATTGGTGAAATTAATATTAGGCATGAATTAAATTCTTTTTTAATTAACTATGGTGGTCACATAGGGTACGAAATTAGACAATCTGAATGTATGAAGGGCTATGGAACAAAAATGCTTTCTATGGCACTTACATATTGTAAAGAGACTTTGAATCTGCAAAAAGTTTTGCTTACCTGTGATGATGACAATATCGGATCAATAAAAGTTATAGAAAATAATGGTGGAATTTTAGAAAACAAAGTGAAAAATAGAGTACCAAGAGGAAACGTTACAACAAGAAGGTATTGGATAAATCTTTAGGAAAAAAGAGCAATTTAATCTGTGTGATATTTAACTGTGCATTATTAAATTAATTGACATATTTCCACATACAAGGATTTTGAGAAAACTAAATCTTTGTTCATGTTGAGCTCAACCGTATCGTATAGCGTGCAGGTGTTTTCTCAGACAATATACAAGCTATCCTATAACAGCTATACTATACAAGCGAGTTAATTGACTGCATGAAAGTCAACAGGTAGGTATACCAAGAATGTGGGAGCTTTATGGCAAAGAAATTGCGTCTTAAAGATATTGCCGAGCAAGCTGGCGTTTCTATTACGGTGGTTTCACTGCTCCTTAATGGTCGCGATGTTCGGGTAAGCGATGAAAAACGCCGCCTTATTTTAAATATTGCGCGGCAAAATCACTATAAACCCAATCAGATTGCACGGAGTTTGGTTACTCAACGCTCGCATACGTTGGGTTTGATTGTTCCTAATATCGAAAGCCGATTTTTTTCGTCGTTTGCTAAACATCTTGAACTTAAGTGCCGCGAAAACGGCTATGCCTTATTTATCACCAATTCAGATGAAAGTTCTACGCATGATAGCGAGCTTGTTTCGCTTTTGATTCAGCGCGGAGTAGATGGCATTTTTATTATTTCTTCTGATGAGCTATCTGCTACCGAAGAGTTTAAGCAAACGTTTTTGCACTTAAGCGTTCCTTACGTTATGGTTGACCGTACTATTGCTGGTCTTGCGTGCGATAAAGTGTATTTCAATAATGAATTAGGCGGCTATCTTGCCACGCATTACTTGCTTGCTCATAATCACCGCCGCATTGCAGCGCTTATTAACGCAGATTCCCTAACGGGTCAAAGGCGTCTTAATGGCTATAAGCGCGCGCTGCAAGAATACGGCGTTGCTTTTGATGATTCTTTGATTTTACCAAGTAGATATTATATTGAAGATGCGTACAATGCTTCTCATGCGCTGGCACATCTTGGCGCAACGGCTGTTTTTGCAAGTAGTGATAACATTGCTTTAGGGCTTCTTCGTTACTTATATCAAACAAACTTGCGTGTTCCGCGTGATTATTCCGTGGTAAGTTACGATAACTCTGCAGCTGATGCGCTGTTTGAGCCTGCATTAACCTCTGTTGAGCAAAACGTTTCTGAACTAGCTCAAGCGTCGTTTGATACCATGCTTAAACGGGTGTGTGTTGACAAACACACCGTCAACGCGTGCAACAACGCCGATGAAGGCAATGCATGCGCTGAACGCAACGAGGGTGCTCCTTTTGATATTATGCTTAATCCCGTGTTGGTAGAAAAGGCAAGTGTTCAAAATTTGTAGTGGGCACCTTTGTTATGAGGCGTATGTGAGAACTTCTCATCTTGGTTGGCTAGTACGTATAATATTTCTTATATCTATAGATGCTGCGCCGCATCGACTGTTTTGATGACTAACATCTGCTGTTTTGTGCATGGGCAGTCGCTGGTTGATGCAGCAGTATCTGCGCTTTTATGCGCGGTGTTTGTTGCAAGGCGTCTATTTTTGTAGGTAGTATCGTAAGTTTTTGCTTAAAAGCGCATGGTGCTTAAAGCGTATAAGCGCACATTGCTTAAAAGTGTATGTTGCTGCAAAAGGAGGGGAAAGATTTGGCTCAGCCCGTGCTTGGAACACCTTGGCATAAGCTGCTCGGCATGCGTAAGCAGGCATGTTCATCGGCACAAAATTTAGCGTCACTTGATGCGTATTGGCGATGTTCAAATTATATAAGTGCAGGTCAAATATATCTTTTCCGCAATCCTTTGATGAAAGGCGGCTTAAGTCCTCAAGACATAAAACACAGGCTTATGGGGCATTGGGGAACCATTCCTGGGCTTAATTTCTTATATGCGCATATTAATCGGCTCATTCGTGATCATGGTCAAAACACGGTTGTACTTATGGGGCCAGGTCATGGTGGGCCTGCAGGAAATGCAGAGGCTTTTATTGATGGCAGCCTGTCGGTAGTGTACCAAGATATTCCCCAAAATGAGCAGGGTTTACAGAGGCTTTGTCGCGCATATTCATTTCCTTTGGGCTTTCCTTCTAATCATGGACCGCATACGCCAGGCTCAATTCACGAAGGGGGAGAGCTTGGCTACGTTCTTTCTCATGCCTTTGGTGCCGTTTTGGATAATCCTTCGTTGTTGGCAATTCCCATTATTGGTGATGGTGAGTGCGAAACAGGGCCTTTAGCTGCAAGTTGGCAAACCAATAAATTTATCAATCCACAAACCGATGGCATAGTATTGCCAATTGTGCACCTCAATGGCTACAAAATTTCAAATCCGTCAATTTTGGCGCGTGTTTCACTGCAGGAACGCGATGATTATTTTAAAGGTATGGGATATCGTCCATATACGTTTGTTGCAGGTTTTGATGAAGAGGACACACTGTCAATTCATAAACGTTTTGTAGTGTTATTTGAAGAAATCTTTGATGAAATTTGTTCAATTAAAGACCGCGCACAGCAGGGTTTTTACGATCGGCCGGCATATCCTGTGCTCATTTTTAAAACTCCAAAGGGATGGACGTGCCCGGCATATATTGATGGTCAAAAGTTTGAAGACTCTTGGCGTTCTCATCAAGTGCCCTTTGCCGCAGCAGATGAAACGCTTACGCATTTTGATGATTTTTGTGCATGGATGGCTTCGTATCGTCCACAAGAGATTTTTGAAAAAGATGGTACCTTATCTAAGCAAGTTACTCGTATTTTGCCACAAGGTAACTTACGAATAGGTTCCAACCCTTGCACAGACGCAGGACGTATTCGTAGCGCGCTTGTGCTACCATCGCTTGATTCGTATAAGCTAGTTTCTGATACATCGCGGCGTGGGGCACTCTGCACTTCGCCAACGTATGTACTTGGTTTGTATACCGCCAAGCTTTTGCAAAACAATCCGCAGATGTTTCGCGTATTTGGTCCCGATGAAATTGCTTCTAATCGTTTTCAGTCAATTTATCGTGCAACTCAAAAACAATGGTATGTGGACAAAGATAAAGACCCCGAAAATGACGGAGAACTTTCGCCAGCAGGCAGCGTTATTGAGCAGCTTTCCGAGCACCAGTGCGAAGGTTTATTGGAAGGCTATGTGCTTACGGGTCGGCATGGAATTTGGGTGAGCTATGAAGCGTTCGCGCAGATTACGGCCTCTATGATCAGCCAACATATTAAGTGGCTTGAAGCACTGAAGCGTGAGGTTTCTTGGCGAAAACCCATTTCGTCGCTCAATATTTTACTTACGTCACACGTTTGGCGTCAGGAACATAACGGCTTTACGCATCAAGATCCAGGTATTGTGGATACACTTATCAATAAATCCTGTAATAACGAGCATGTTGTACATATATATTACCCATGTGATGCTAATCTTTTGTTGGCGGTGGCACAACAAGCTTATACTACAACCGATCGCGTCAATGTGATATTTGCAGCAAAGCAGCAAATTCCTGTTTGGCTTACGCTTGCCGAAGCACGCTTAGAACTTGCACGTGGTGCGCTTGAGTGGACGTGGGCATCGCATACAGACGCACACGGTGACTTTGATTTAGTACTTGCAACCTGCGGTGATGTTCCTACTATTGAAACTTTAGCAGCTGCAGATATACTTCGCCGCCAAGGTGTTCATTTTAAGTTTGTGAATATACTTAATGTATGTGCACTTCAAAAGCATGAAGAAAATGACACCGCGCTTACAGACGAGGAGTTCATTGAGCTTTTTTCACCCGATAAACCCGTTTTGTTTGCGTTTCACGCATATGTAGGCACCATTTATCGCCTTATATGGGGTAGGCCTCATAGTAGTAATTTTTACGTACACGGCTATCAAGACCTAGGTTCAACAACAACGTTTTTTGATATGCTTCACATGAACCAGATGGATAGATTTGCACTTGCAGCTCATGCGTTGCAAATTCTTGACATGCAAAGAGCATCAGTTCACAGCTGTGCAAAACCGTTATGGGAAACTGTGCGCCAAGAAATTCTTGCACATCGAGAACAACTGTATCGTTTTACCCTTGAACACGGTTACGATGATCCTGCGTCTACATCTTATCCAAGCGTGGGTAAAGATTAGAGCGCGCGTGCAAGCTGCGCAACGCAACGTGTATTTCACCGAGCTTGTGCCGTTTTGTGTTACTGCAGCTGCGGTGTTTTTGCGCTGTCTTGTGCCTCCTTGAGCGCGCGGAAATGGTATCTGCTGCGGTAAAGCCAACTGCGTTAATCGTGATTAATAGCGTTATTCAAACGCGTGCGATAGTACCCATATACCATACAAGCAAGCGGCAATAACACAAGCATAGCAGGGTAAAATAGTGCGTGAGGAACACACGTTGCCAATACACCGCCAATCATTGGTGCTGTGGCCATACCAATATCAAGACCAATATAAAAGGTTGAACTTGCAAGACCTTGTTCGCTTCGAGGAGCAAGCATCATGGCAGTTGATTGGTTTACCGAATAAATAACGCCGTACCCAATTGATAACAAAATTGCGGCAATACTCATATGAATATCGTTAGACATAAACGACATCATAAGCAAATATCCAGTCATAGCAATGGTGCTTATCCAAAACCATATACCAAATCTTACTAAATCAAAGTATTTTTTAAAGACAACACGTATGATAAGCAGCGCAACTGCATATATTATAAAAAAGAGACCACTTGATACCTGAAGCGATGCGTCCGCTACGTATTCAACCAAATCGGCTTGTGTTGCAAAGTAGGGAATAGAAAAGCAAATCATAAACAACGTAATAGGAAACGCGTCTTTTTGAAGAATTTTAACCTTTCTCCAAGGTGTCATTGATGTGCTAGAACACGTGTTTGTAGATTCAGCGGAGCTTGCGTGTTGTGCCGCAGGGTATGCGTGATTGCTTACAAATTGGATAACAACCAACATGATGAATGCAGCACCAGCTGCTAACATAAGGGCTTCTCGGTAGCCGATAATTTTATAAAAATGGATTCCAACTGCAGGAGCTATTGCCATAGCAAGAGCATTCATAAGTCCGTAAAAGCCCATGGCCTCGCCCACGTGATTGCGCGGAACAAGAAGACCTAACCATGTAGTCATACATACCGTTGCAAGCACAAAACCCGTACCGTTAATAAGTCTAAAGATAATAAGCCAAACTCCGTTAGGAGCAATACAATAGCCAACGACACCTATAAAAATAAGTACGCCTGCAATACAAGACAGCCGATATTTAGAAAAACGGTCGGTAATGTTTCCGGCTATAGGACGCAAGAAAAGAGAAACTATGCTCATAGATCCGGTAATGATTCCTGCAATAACTGCGCTTACACCAAGCGTAAGGGCGTAGCCATTAATAAGCGGCGTTACCAGCATAGTAGAAAACATAAAGAAAAACGATGCCGCCATAACCAAAATTACATCGTGTGTATAAATGGATTGATGAGGATGGTTTGCGATCTTAGGTTGTGCAGGTTCTTGGCGAGGCTTTACGTTCATAGCCGCCGCGGGCTCTTGCTGAGAGTCTGCGGTGGTGTCATGCTTATGTGCGTGAGATTGATTGAGCTCATGCGTAAACGTACTCGAAGAGGTTTGTTGAGACAAGCGAGCATCCTTTCGTTAAAAAGTCCTTTACACGGTAAAGGTGCATAGTTAAGAATGCTCTAGTTTTATAGGTTTAATTCGCACATCATAGATATAACAAAAAAATGCTAGAAAATATGCGTGGTTATGGTTGCTTGAGTTATGGATGAAAAATGAGCAAACAGTTTCTCAAACGTTGTGGTGCATAGAGTTGCTGTGAGACAGAGCCTTTGATGTCAAAGGTTTTTAATTTTTTGAGTTTAGAATTGTCTACGAAATATTGCCTTGAGGGAAGTTGTCCACGGGTGCTTTTCAGCCCTATAAACTGGGATCTGTTTACTTACAGTATTCCTCTACTTTATATTCATACTTTTTTAAAAGTTCCCGTGAGTAAACTTTTTCATTTATCGAGTTTCTAACTTCTTTCCAGAGAATAGCTGCAACTTTTAACTTATTAGAATAACAATCGCTAAATTCATCTAAACAAAAGTCTTTTAGAAACTGATTCCATTGACAAGCCGAACTATCATACTCGGCATAATCCGACTCACCATAATATATTTTAATCATATCTTGAATAGTGAATTTTATATCTTTATCCTTTTTTACTTTTCGCCAAGCTGTTGCCATATCAGCACTAAATTTAAACGGACTAATGCCTGTTACGGCTGAAAAATAATCTCGAAATTTTTGGTTAAATGAAAAACCGCATTTAAGTAATGGTGTCTCCAAGGTTACAACTTCGGACTGATTTTTGTTTCTTTTACTCATACTCAAAAATTTTTCTACTTTATTTCCCCTAAAATATTGTTCGATAATATAGTTCAATTCTTGCTTCGTACATCTATACTCTAATCCAAGAGACTTACAAATTTGTGAAAGTTCTTCTCGATACCAATAGTATTTATTAAATTCTTCAAATGATTTTATATCTCTAAAATCAGGTCTTTTGTCTTTCATATGTGCACCTTAATAAACTCTAATTTATCAGAATCTGAAAAAAACTTGACAGCCTCTTATTTCTTTGTCTCAGATGGTAGCATCGGATCTGACATAATGTGTTTTTCTGCCTGCCCCCAATCGTTTTAAGGTTCCATCCTCTACAAGTTTTTTTAAGGCTGATTCCACGGATGAGCTTCCAAGGCTCGGACAGGCTATCGTCGCTTCCTGCTTTGTAAATGTCCCGATTTTATTCCGAACAAATTCCTTTACAATATTATAAGATGTGCTTCTAACCCCGCTTTTTTCCGCAATAGTAACTCGCGCCTCAAATTCCCTGTAGCAGGCGAGTATTACACCCAGCATATATTTTATAAAAGGCTTCGGATCGTTCTTTTCTTCATGCCACAGTTTGTCTGCATCTGCCAGAGCCTTGTAATATGACTCTTTTGTATCCGCAATAGCTTTTTCGATACTGACATACTGCCCGACCATATAATCGCTGCGATAAAGCAGGAGCAGCGTAAGAAGTCTGCTCATTCTTCCATTCCCATCATTAAATGGATGAATACAAAGAAAATCCAGTATAAAGCATGGTATCAGAATGAGGGGATGAACGATTTCCTTCTCAAGAGCTTCCTGATAGCTCTCACAGATATGCGTGACAGCATCCGGAGTTTCATATGGTTCCAGCGGCTTGAAAAGAACAACTTTCTTTCCCTCGCCAAGAATCATGTCTATTTCATTTGGCGTAGTCTTAAAACTCCCGCCGTATGTCAGGTTTGTAAACCGAAGCAGATCCCTGTGCATCTGCAGGATGTAATTTGGTCTTACCGGTATGACATCATAATCTTCATGCACTAAGGATAAAACATTCCGATAGCCGAGGATTTCCTCTTCATCACGATTTCTTGGAGTAGTCTTATCGTTCATCAGTTGTTTTAATCTTGGATTGGTTGTTAAAATCCCTTCAATACGGTTAGAACTTTCAGTACTCTGTATCCTGGCTATCTGGGTAAGGCGTTTAAGCTCCGTCGGTTTCTGCCTTGTAAATAATTCCTGCTTGCCTTTATATTCCTGTATCTGTGAGACATATGAGAGTATTTCATTATCCCATGTCCTGTCTTTGAGTATGGAATAATCAAATTTTCTCATTGTCTTTTCCTTTCTCCCAATCATTTTTATTTCTCCCAATTATGCCAGTATTTTGGGAGAATATCAATTGCTTTGGGAGATTTTTCCGCAAACGAATAAGGCTTTTCTGTACGCCTTAGTCCTTTACTCTAGACATCAATACGACACTCTTAACGCGGTGCGCTTATGGATAAATGGGTGTGATAGAAAAGATTCCTGCGCTTTGAATATCTTTTGTATAAAAATCCACCCCTTGGCTATCAAAGGGTGGATAAATATTTACATATCGTATAAACCAAAAGCTGTACGTGCGCGATTGTTGAGTTACAAGTTGCGCGTCATGTGTACGCAAGCAATTTGATTACTTTTTACGTTTTTTCATAAGACCCAAGCTTATTGCACTCATACCCAGCGAAAGCAGGCCAAAACCAAGCGAAATAGAAGTTGAATCCGCTGTTTTGGGAGAGCTGCTCATATGTTTAGGCTGAGACGACTTGTTAGTTTTATGTTTGTCGTTATTGCCATCATGTTTTCCATCTGCTGCGCCTTGACCTTGTTTGCCGTTCTGGTCTGTTTGGTGCTGTTGGTTTTGCTGAGCTTGTGCTTGTTGAGCTTGTGCCTGCTGTTTAATTTGCTCAAAAGCGGTTTGTGCTTGTGTTGCAGCCTGTTTTGCAGTTTCGAGTTCTGTGGTTTTAGTTGTAATTGTTTGATTTAACGTATTAAGAGCTGTTTGCGCTTCTATAGCATCCTTTTTGGCAAAAGTTTCTTTCTTTTGTGCAGCAGCTTTAGTTTTAAATCTATCCTGCATTTCGTCAACAGTGTCTTTTTTATCCTTGTATGCTTGTGATTTTTGTTCAAGCGTAGTTTGCGCAGTCTGTGCCGTGGTTTTAGCTTCTTCTAGCTGACGTGCGGCTTCTGCCTCTTGGGTGCTTGCTTCATTTGCGTCTGCAAGTTGTTGAGCCGCAAGACGCGCATTTTCCTCTACTTGTTGAGCAAGGTCTGCAAGTTTGGCGTCTGCTTTATTCTTTGCTGCTTCAAGTGGCTGCTTTTCTTGATTTGCTTTTTCTTGTGCTTGAGTGAGCTCGGTCTCTTTTTGCTGTTTAACTGCCCCTTTGAACTTGACATCAAAATTGGCTTTACGAACAGATTCTTTCAGGGTGTCAACCTGTGGCTTAAGTTTATTAACTTCTACATCTGCCAGACGTTTTGCCTCTTCAGCATCTGTTTTCTTTTGTGTTTGTGTTTGAATGGCGTTATTATTGTCGACTATTGCTTGCTGTGCTTGCCTCTGCTCTTTTTGTGCATCCACAAGCTTTGCACCAGTATTATCGCGACCATTTTCTATGTCAGAAACTTTTTTGTCTGCTTGCTGTTTTTTCTGATTTAATCCAGCCGTTTTAGCATTTAATGCTTGCAGTTGATTTTCTGCTTCTTTTGCTTCTGTATCTTTTGCTTTTGAAATGCCTTCTTGTTTTTTCAGCTCAGCTTCTTTTGCTTTGAGTTCGGTTTCTTTAGAAGTTTTGTCTTGTTCAAGACCATTGAACTCGTTTGTTTTTTTTGTTCAAGTTCTTTTTGAATGTTATTCAGCTTAGTTTCGTGCTCTTTAACTTTTTCTTCTAAGGCTTTTGTAGCTTGGGTTAATTTCTCCTGCGCATCACTTTTATCGCTTGCAAGCTTTTTACCAGCTTCTACGGTAGCGTCATAGTCTTTTTGAGTTTTATCTTTTTTCTTTACAAGTGCTGTATGTGTTGCTTCTTTTGTTTTCACATCATTATCGGCGGCTGTTTTTTCTTGTTCTGCTTGTGTCTGTGCTGCTTTAAGGGCGTCTAGGTCGCCTTGTTCTTTTTTCAGCTCATTCTCATCAACCGCAGGAAGTTGTTTATTTTCTTCCTCGGCAATTTGAGCAAGCCTTTGCTTTTCTTCTAAATCTTTTTGAGCGCCATCAAGCTTTTCTTGTGCATCCTTAAGCTCTTTTTGTGTTTGCAGTACTTTATTGTTGGCGTCTTCAAGCTTTTTTTGTGCCTTGTTAACATCATCTTGTGTAACAACTCGTGTTCCCTGTGAGGCAACGATAGCTTGTGGGTGCGCGCTTGCCGTGTTTTGAGTAACTGCCATAGCAAGCGGTGCCGGATATGCAAGAGCTAAACCTGCGATAACTGCTCCAATGCGGTGTATATTTTTCATGTTCATCCTTATCTGGATCGTTTGCTTTACACTGGGAAAATAGTTTACATGAGCAACTAAATATTTCCAAAAGGAATTTTTGTGTATGTTCTACATGTGAATCATGAGAAGCAGTCGTTTGTAAGCAGCCGTTTGTAATAACCAACCGTTTGCAATCAACGTGTGTACTTGATTCAACGCGCTTTGTAGGTAAAAAATCAAGAAACAATATGATTGTGGGCACATCGTCACTTTCACGATGTGCCCACATGCAAATACCAGAAAAGAAGAAGTATCTCGCTATGTTGTAACGCTTATGCAAGCGCTTCATATACATGAATAGGCGTGCAAGCTACCGCGTAAATTATCGCGCAAGCTATCGCGCAAGTGAGCCCATAGGATCCCACGGCTCAAGTACACGTGCTTCTTCCTGCTCAAATACAGCTCTTTGTTCAGCGGTTAAATACTTTATGTCTACAACTACCTGATACACATATTCGTCAAACCATGCATCCGACAAGGTATCAAAGCCGTCACGACCGTGGTCTTTACCCCAGCTGTTTTCAACTTTCCACATAACAGGCTTTTTGTTTTCGTCTAAACGAACACCTTCAAGCACCATAGCATGAGTCATCAGTGATTCTGCGTAATCAAGGCGTGTAGCTTTATCCATGCAGCCTTCAACCTCAAAGCCAAATAATGCGTCTACATCAAGTGCGCCAAGATCCATCATACCTTCATCGCGCAAGTATGATTGTGCCACATCGCAACCAAACCATACGGGTAAGTTATCGCTGAGCTGGGCAATAGCCACACGCTTAAGCTCGGACGGTTCCAAATTGAGATAGCGCACACCATGGTCTTCCCAAACATTGCCCAAACGAGAAACCGTGTAGGTATGACCAAACGGTTTATCTGCAGTTGGTGCCGAAATAAGAGAAATATAATCATCAAGATTCATGTCAACAGCACGCTTGAAAAATTCTTGTGGTGTAAATGTTCCTGAGAGTACAAGCTTGTGCTCTTTATCGCGCATGCGAACGTCAAAGGTTTGAGGAGGCTCGCCCAAACAGATAGAAAGCAAATGATAAACGTTGTTCATCATTTCTTTTTTCATCTCGTAGAGGTCATCGTCTGTAGCTCCTGCTTCGTGCGTTTCACGCAAATTATGTGCACAACCACGTAGATAGCGAGTTAAATAGCGATCCATGTCTGATGTATTGCACGAATTTGCTGTTTCGGGCATAGCTTCCTTGGGGCAAACACCATATTTTTTTACCAAGCTCTTAAACATATCCCATTGACCACCATCACCAATAGGATCGGTGAGCAAAAATGAAACAAGACGACCGTGCAGATCTTCGTCAACGGTGTCGATGATGTTCTCCAAAAACCAGTTACTTTTTTCCATTTTGTCCCAAAAGAGGGGATATGCTTGCGAAAGCTCAAAGGTATCAAGATTATACTTTTTGATAATGCGGTAGCGCATGGTATTAAGTGACGCAAACATCCAACAACGTCCAGAACGCTGTTGATTGCAGCGCTTTCCTTGTGTTACTTCGATATCAAAATCAAGCGTATTTTGTGCAACGCCCTCGGGCACGCGTGCCGCTTTTCGTACACCGTTAGAACTTGCTGCATTTTTTGCAACTTGATTTGCGCGTTCATCAACAAAGCTGTGATGAGCGCGAAAAATATCTTCAGAAGAAATGCTGTGCATAAAATTCATGAAAACCTCCCTAAAGTACGCAGTGTTTAGTAACCACTGTCATGTTAGGTAAGCATATCATGCAATGTGGAGGTACCTTATACGAGTGAGTATTTAAGACGTAAAGCACATGACTTGTGATAAACTCGCAATACGAATACATGTTTGCTTACCGTTTGCTTGTACAACAATCCTTTTATTGCAATGGGTTGTGTCAAAAATGTTTGTTACGTAGTTGTCGTACGTAGCAATTTTTTGATAGTACAAGCCAATAGAGCGTAAGCCATACATACTATTGTTTGAACGGTAAATCAGCATGTATACCTATACAGTTCGCTTAAGCAGTAAAAGCATGTTGTGGATGCTTGTCTGCGGAAAGGCAGAGTATGAAGATTCTCTATAACGATGGACGTGTGGAAGAATGTCCTAAAGACATGGAAGAGCACGTTATTCGTCATTCATGTGCACATATGTTGGCACAGGCAGTTAAACGTTTATATCCCCAGGCTCACTTTGCATATGGTCCTGCAACCGAGACGGGATTTTATTATGATATGGAATTCCCCGAGGGCGTAAAAATCAGCGAAGATGATTTACCTGCTCTTGAGGCAGAAATGAAAAAAATCTCAAAAGAGAATCTCAAAGTTGAAACTTTTGAATTGCCACGCGCCCAAGCAATTGCTTTTCTTGAAGAGCGTGGCGAGAAATTTAAGGTAGAACATATTGGCGATTTTCCAGAGGACACACGTCTTACCTTCTATAAGCAAGGTGAATACGTTGATATGTGCACCGGTCCGCATGTGTGCTACACCAAGATGGCAAAAGCTTTTAAGCTTACGGGAGTTTCGGGTGCATATTGGAAAGCTAATAGTGATAACGAAATGCTTACCCGTATATCCGGTGTTGCTTTTGTAACAAAAGAAGAGCTTGCCGAGCATGAACGCCTTATGGCAGAAGCAGAAAAACGTGACCACAGAAAGATTGGTCGCGAAATGGATCTGTTTATGGTCAACGAAGCAGGACCGGGCTTTCCGTTTTGGTTGCCCAATGGTATGCGTATCCGCAATGCCCTTATGAACTATTGGCAAGAAATGCAAGAAAAATTTGGTTACGAGCAAATTCAAACGCCTGTTATCCTTTCGCGTAAATTGTGGGAAACATCTGGTCACTGGGATCACTACAAAGAAAATATGTACACCACAAAAATTGATGAAGAAGATTTTGCCATTAAGCCTATGAACTGCCCAGGTGCATGCTTGGTATATATGAACAAACCTCGTTCGTATCGTGATTTGCCGCTTAAATTGGCAGAGGCAGGTCTTGATCACCGTCACGAGCTTAAAGGTACGCTTCACGGCTTGTTCCGCGTTCGTGAGTTTACGCAGGATGATGCGCACCTCTTTATTCGTCCCGATCAAATTTGTGATGAAGTTGCAGAGGTTACGCACCTTATTACCGCATACTACAAGCAATTTGGATTTCCGTATAAAGTTGAGCTGTCTACACGCCCCGAAAATTCTATGGGTTCAGATGAGGATTGGAAAACCGCAGAAGACGGTTTGCGCAACGCTTTGGAAACTATGGGTCTTGAGTATACGATTAACGAGGGCGACGGCGCTTTTTATGGGCCAAAAATCGACTTCCATCTTAAAGACTGCTTAGGTCGTACGTGGCAATGTGGAACTATTCAGCTTGACTTCCAATTCCCACACAACTTTAACCTTGAATATGTTGACAAAGACGGTCAAAAGAAGCGTCCGATTATGATTCACCGTGCAGGCTTTGGTTCGTTTGAGCGTTTTATTGGTATGCTTATTGAGCAGTACGAGGGCAAATTTCCTGTATGGCTGGCACCTCTGCAGGTAAAAGTTTTGCCAGTTTCCGAAAAAACGCGCGCATATGCACGCGAACTTACGCAGAAGCTGCGCGATCTTAAGATTAGAGTTAAGCTGGACGATCGCGACGAAAAAATTGGCTATAAAATCCGCGAGGCGCGCTCAATTGACCGCGTTCCCTACATGCTTATCGTAGGCGAGCAAGAGGCTCAAGCGGGCAATATTTCGGTACGAGATCGTACCAACACCACCAAGCAATATGCGTTTGATGATTTTGTTGCACTGCTTCAAGCTCAAATTTCTTCTCGTCAAGACAATCAAGAAGACTAGAGCAGTATAAAAGTCTAGGTCACAACGTAAAGACGAGCAGTACAAAAACAACTCAGATACGTAGCTTTGTGCTCTGTGCTTTGTGTGAGCATAAAGCTACGTAAAGCTGTACTAGGCTCTTGGTGGCATGTCAGATGTTTTTCATGACGTGTGCATGCTAGTCACTAACACAATTCGTGTGAATCGAAGTTATTATGACATCTAACACTTATACAACTACCTCAGTATTACCTACAAAATCGCAGATAAAATCCAGTGCTTCGCAGGTATTAAGCGCGCTTGATCAAACAAGGGACGCGCGCGTTGCCTTATATAAAGAGTTTCATCAACATCCCGAACCAGCGTTTCAAGAGGTGTGGACATCACAGCGAATATATGACGAGTTACAGGCCTCGCAAATAGAGGTAACTCGTATTGGTAAAACAGGACTTGTAGCGCGTATCCAAAATGGTGATGGTGCGTGTGTTGCTATGCGTGCCGATATTGATGGTCTTCCTGTTAAAGAAGCGTCACAAAAGCCCTATGCATCTACGTATACCGTGCAAGATAGCACAACTGGCGCCCGTGTTCCTACCATGCATGCGTGCGGTCACGACTTTCATATTATGAGTCTGCTTTCTGCACTTAAAGCGCTGAGTGTGCATAAAGACGCTTGGAAGGGAACCTATCTTGGTATATTTCAACCTGCCGAAGAAGTGGGTCAAGGTGCGCTGTCTATGATTCGCGAGGGCTTATGTACACAGTTTACCAAGCCCGATGTGTATTTAGGCCAGCACGTTATGCCTACACTGCCAGGAGGCTGTGTGGCAACAAAAGTGGGTGCATTTTTCTCGGCAGCATATTCTATTCGCATTACCTTACATGGTAAGGGCTCTCATGGTAGTATGCCCGAACTAGGAATTGATCCAATTGTTTTAGCGGCAAGTGTGATTATGCGTTTGCAAACTATTGTGTCGCGTGAGATGCCCTCAGATGAGCGGGTCGTGCTCACTATTGGCTCTGTATCGGCAGGGAATAAAGCGAATATCATACCTGACGATGCCGTGTTATTGCTTAATACCAGAACCTATAATGCCGAGCTTGAAAAGCGCCTTTTTGCAGCAATTGAGCGCATTGTTCGTGCAGAATGTGACGCAGCAGGTTGCACGATTGCGCCCGATATTGAATATTTTGATAGAGGACCTCTTACAAGCAATGACAAAGACACCACCGAGCGCGTTCAAGAAGCCTTTACCTCGTATTTTGCTAAGCAATCATTGCAAGGCGAGCCTCAAAGTGTATCGGAAGACTTTTCTTATATCCCTGATGAATGGGGTTGTCCCTATACATTTTGGACGCTGGGAGGCTTTGAGGATATGAATGGTGCTCCTGCAAACCATAGCCCACATTTTGTGCCCGATTTACAGCCAACGCTTGACCGCGGTTTTGAAGCTGCGGTTGTAGCTGCGCTTGCATGGCTTGCGTGCTAGTTTTTACGTGGTATCTATAACATGTATCTATCCTTGTGGCAATTTGGCTGCAAGGGTTGTTATACATGTGTGTCATTAAGGAGAGGTATTATGAAAATCCATCCACCAACAGATCCCGCAGTTATTAAAGAGTTGCTTGATAAGGCGCATACCGTCTATTATGACGATGATCCTGATTGTTTTGTTGACATCTATGATTCACCAAGCTTAGCCACGGCGAATGCAGATAATAAGCCTCAACGCGTCCTTGTTATTGTGCATGGCGGTTATTGGCGACAAAATATAGATTGTCACCGTCGCTTAGATGTTGCTAAATGGCTTATAGATAGACAAGAAACAGTTGTATGTGTGGAGTACCGTCGTGGTGAGCGCGGAGCTTGGCCGCAGCCGCTTGTAGATTTACAACATGCAATTTCTTTTCTTCGTAAACGTTATTCTTGCTCACAACTTGTGGCGCTTGGCCATTCAGTAGGCGGAGAGCTTGTTCTTTTGGCGTCGCAGCTGTTTGATGTGGTGGTTGCGCTTGCACCTGTTACCGATGCTGTACGAATCTATGCGGAAGGAAAAGGGGATAGGGCTGCAGAGAAATATTTTGGTTCAAATGCAACACAGGAGCTGCTCAAAAGTGCGTCTCCTCGTTATCAAGCTTGTCCGCGTGTTCCTACACTTATTGTGCATGGCGCACAAGACCCCGAGATTGCTCTTACGCATACGCTTGATTATATTTCGGCATCTGAGTTTTTTGGACATGTAGATGCACATATTGTTGCAGATGTTGATCATATGGACTTAGTTGATCCGCGAACATCTGCATGGCTGCCTACATGGGCTTGGATAAACAATCATCAACAAGATGAAGTAGCGTAAGATAAAAAACGTTTACCGTTCACGCCATTGTGCTCAATGCACGTGCTTGTATGTATGCTGCTTAATGTGTGGCAGTAACGTTTTGTGCAATTACATACAAATTTGAATGGTTGTCTTTTCCATCAGCATACCAATGCGTAAGAAGCTTAAGTGTCTTTGTGTTGGCTATAAGGTCAAATACCTCTTGTTCAGAAAAGCTATGAGCATAGCGCATAACGCCTTGCGTATGCTTCCATC
>CAMQEO010000017.1 GCA_946999785.1 uncultured Atopobium sp. | reverse complement strand
CGTATTCATCTGTTGCACAAAGGTTTCTGGTAGTGATGCCTATACGAGGCATACGTGTGTGATTTTTTGAGGCAATACTCAGGCGTTCTAAGTCATTGTTATGTTGCATGGTGAATACTTTCTTGTCATACGATTAAACTTAATGACTCATAAGTATATAAACGAAAATCCGTCGTCATAAAAAATTTGTTATTTAGAAATACAATTGATATAGAGCTTTCAAATGTTAGGTGCTTGATCTGTTTAAAGTTGTATAGGGCATAGGGTGTAGCTTGGTTGTGTCTATGCCATGAGTTGCAACGTTTGTAAAAAGAGTGCAGAGCTTTCAGAATGCCCGTAAACAGTCGAATAGGAGCTTTTATGTATACAACCGTAAATTAATATATAGGCCGTAAACGGGCGTATGTGAGCTTTGGCTAGATGGTGGCATACGAGATGTGCAATTGTAGGTGTTCTATGATGAAGCATAAACTTACGGGATTTTGGTTGACATGTAAAAGCATAATACGTATATTTATTATTTGCGCTTGAAGCTCAGCTTTGTATTTGCAGGCTTTTAGCACATCACAGTGCGGGGTGGAGCAGTTTGGTAGCTCGCCGGGCTCATAACCCGGAGGTCGTTGGTTCAAGTCCAGCCCCCGCGACCATTTGATTTTTAACCACCCGTACGGGTGGTTATTTTATTCCTTTTTTTGCTGTAATTTGAATGCCTTTTGTAAAGCATATCTCATCAATATCAACTACCTGTCTTACTGAGTGTACACAAACTCTCGCAATAAATTCATAAAGTATTCACAAAGTGATGTATAAAAGCTTGACAAATGATGCGGGAGGGGGGGGGGTAGTCTCATTGTTAATTCGATTTAGCATACCAAAGTTTAACAAGCTTTATGTTATATTTGCAACTTTTATATGCTTCACATCGAAGGTCCCACATGCTTTGCGATATGTATCCAGAATACTGGACACATATCACAGCAATGAGGAGGATTTTTGTTAGAACAGTTTGTTTTCTCTATTTGTACTACCGTATGCATGTATGTACGGGGTATATTCATTGAACACTATACCGAGTACCTGCTGACCTCTGTTCATATGATCGTTTCATATTTTTTTCTAAACTTTGGTAGTGTAGATTATTCATCAAGTTATATATTTTTTTGGCCGTGTAGATACCGTGCAAGGAATTCTTGTGTGCGTGCATGCTGAGGATGATCAATAACTTCTTCAGGTTTTCCTTCTTCCAAGATGATACCTTCATTCATGTAACACACATGCGAAGAAACATCGCGCGCAAACTCAATTTCGTGTGTTACAACCATCATCGTAAGCCCGGCATGTGCCAAATCTTTCATTGCAGCAAGTACGCTGTCTACCATCTCGGGGTCAAGTGCGCTGGTAGGCTCATCAAAGAGTAAAATTTCGGGATCCATTGCAAGCGCACGCGCAATGGCAACACGCTGTTTTTGACCACCAGATAGAGAAGCCGGTTTTGCATGAATAAAATCTTGGAGTCCAACATGTTCAAGCTCCATGACAGCTCTGTCCTGTGCCTCCTTTTTGCTCCGCTTGAGCACGCGTGTTTGTCCAATAACGCAGTTATCGAGCACACTTAGATTATTAAACAGGTTAAATTGCTGAAAAACCATGCCAACTTTTGCGCGATACGGTCCTAATTCAAAATCGGGATCAAGAATAGAAGCTCCATGATATAAGATTTGTCCGCCTGATGGTTTTTCCAAAAGGTTTATACAGCGTAAAAATGTGCTTTTACCCGAGCCAGAACTACCAAGAATACTAATGACTGACCCTTTATACAAAGAGAACGATACATCTTTAAGAACGCTGTGTTCTCCAAATGATTTTTTAAGATGCTGTATGTCTAGAATGATTTCTTTTTGTGTCATGATGACTCCTTATACGCCTACATTGACCCAACTATGCTTTTGCAGAAGATACATACGCATTAGGTGCAACGATATGCTTTTCAACATATTTGAGTCCCAAACTTGCAAGAAAAGTAAGTGCAAAATAGATAACACTTGCAATGAGATACGTTTGAAATGTTTGATATGTGGTACCTGCGATAGATTTAGTAATAAAGAAGAGCTCTGATACAGCAATAACATTTAATACCGACGTATCTTTAATGTTCATATTTAACTCGTTACCAACCGACGGCAAAATACTGATAACTGCCTGCGGTAAAATAATATGCACCATAGTATCCCAGTGATTAAGACCAAGTGCATGAGCACCTTCGAGCTGTCCTTTGGAAACGCCTAAAATACCACCACGAACAGTTTCGGAAAGATAAGCACCTGAATTTACCGATACAATGAAAAATGCAGAGGTAAGAGGAGATAAATCTAGATTAAAGAGCAATTTTGAACCGTAAAAGATAAGCATTGCCTGAACCATCATAGGTGTTCCACGGAACACTTCTATATAAATGCGTATAAGTACGGCTAGGCATTTATAAAGTGCATAACGGATGCGATGGTGCTTTGACACCTGTATGGTTTGATAAATTGCGATGAGCAATCCTATTAAAAATCCTACAAACGTAGAGATAAACGAAATGATAACTGTGTAGAATGTTCCGCGAATAAATTGGTCATGATAGGTATTCCAGATATCTGCTATTTGATCAAGAAAGCTTGGATGTTGTTCACGTTGATTAAGATTTACCATGTCTTGCATAAGTGTTTGCTGCTGTTGTGGAGCAAAAGAGTCGAGGGCACGATTGAGATATTCCATAAGTTTTGAACCTTTGCGTATCCCAATTGCGGTGGATGTGTCTATGCCATGAGTATCAAACCCTGCTCCATCTGCAAATGAAACGAAGGTTAACTCACTATTTGCGGCTACTGCAGCCATAGCAGCAGGCCGTTCAGACGCATACGCGTCAATCTTTCCACTCATAACCGAAGCAATCATAGTGGGGAAATCGCTAAATGCTACTTGTTTATCTACGTTGTGGATCTGGTTGATGAGCTTGTAGTGAAACGTGTTGAGCTGAGCGGTTACCTTGGCACCAGCAAAATCTTGAATGGATGTTGCGTGTGCAAATGGACCACTTTTTTTAGTAACCATTACCATATCAGAATAGTAATAGGGGTGTGTGAAATCTATTTCTTTACAGCGTTCAGGAGTAGGGGTCATACCTGCGATAATAGCGTCAATTTTACCCGATTGAAGCGCCACCGAGAGTCCGTCCCATTCCATTTTAACAATTTTGAGTTTAAGACCTAGGGCATCAGCCATACGTTTTGCCACCTGCACGTCGTAGCCATTTGCATACTCGCCGGTAGAATTGCTAATAGGCACGCCATCGTGTGCGTCAGAAGTTTGCGTCCAGTTATATGGCGCATAATTTGCTTCCATGCCAACACTTAGAACGCCTGGTTCCGAGAGCTCTGTTTGTGAAAGGTCTGGCGGTAGCTGTGTATCTGTTGAATTAGACTGCTCTTGAGCAACACCAAGCTGGTAGGTGGTACCTAGTAGAAGTGTGCAAAAAAGCATAACTGTCATAGCCTGTTCTAAGCGTTTAACACCTGTGGTGCATACCTGCTTGACTGCTGCGGCACATAATTTCTTTATACATAAAAAAGCATAAAAAGAAGGTTTTCGATAGATACGTAGCGCATATATATACAATGCAGCAAGAGATTGTGCAATGTGTTGAGGTGTGTGCTTACGCTGTACTAAGCCGTTCATAGGACACCTTTCGCTTGAAGTGCGACAACAGATTCGATAAGGGTGAGAACGGATGCGTATGTAAGTGTCTAAGATACGGTGCCCCAAAGGCGCATATATAAAAACAGTTTGCCTACGCTTTAACTGTGTCTATTTGCATTATACCGTGCAATACAGCTGGCATGTATAAGCGTTTAACTGTTTGTCTTCAGTAGCGCTCCACATCTGTGACAGTTACAAAGATGTTATCCTTGTACCCAAGCATACCGTTTGGCAACGATATGCTTTCGGCGTTAGGTACCTTTCCTTTTCTTCATAGCTCCCGCTCAAAAAAGTAATCTTTACCAAACGCGCCTCTACCTTATGTTGGCTCAAAGTTTACTCGTCTTTATATAAATTGCAAGCAAAAAGTTACACATTAATGTTTATTTAATGGTTAGATATTAATTAAGAATGTATATATGTATTTAAATATCCAATAAACTGTAAAAGCATGCTCGGCATGAGATGTATGGTTGAAGTTCTATTACGTGAAAATAAGCTTAAATGCGATCGTATGTGTGATCAATATGTATACATTGCTTATAGAGGTATGCAAAATATTACCTTATTTTATACATCAAAACTTTGTATGCAGAAAACGGTTTAATGTCGCAGCTTTTTGTATAAATAGTGATGTCGTCTAGTGAATCATATTGGTAGTGTATTGATAAAGCCATTATCTCTTGTGCAGTAAGCGCATACGTCTTTTGTGAGTTATAGGACAAAAAGTGTGTAAATTTCTAACAAATAAGCCCCGCATGTACTACAGCACATACGAGGCTTATTGTTGAGCTTAGAGCTCCTTTATAACATGCAGATTAGCGAATGTTATAGAAAGCAGTTTTACCCAAGAATTCTGCAGAAGAACCAAGGCGATCTTCAATACGAAGAAGTTGGTTGTATTTAGCAACACGGTCGGTACGAGCAGGAGCACCAGTCTTGATTTGGCCAGCGTTAGTAGCAACTGCCAAGTCTGCAATGGTGGTGTCTTCGGTTTCACCAGAGCGGTGGGAAACAACTGCGGTGTAACCAGCGCGTTTAGCCATTTCGATAGCCTCAAGGGTTTCGGTAAGAGAACCAATTTGGTTAACTTTAATAAGGATTGCGTTAGCTGCGCCAACCTCAATACCTTTAGCAAGACGCTTGGTGTTAGTTACAAATAGGTCGTCACCAACAAGTTGAACCTTCTTGCCAATGCGCTCGGTAAGTTTCTTCCAGCCTTCCCAGTCTTCTTCTGCAAGACCGTCTTCAAGAGAGATGATGGGGAACTTATTAACGAGCTCTTCCCAGTAATCAACCATTTGATCGCTGGTGAGGGTACGGCCTTCGCCTTTAAGCTCATAGTTACCAGTCTCTTTGTTATAGAACTCAGAAGAAGCAGGGTCCATAGCAAACATGAAGTCTTGACCAGGTTTAAAGCCAGCTTTCTCAACAGCTTGCATGAGGTACTCTAAAGGCTCAGCATTGGTTTTAAGGTTAGGAGCAAAACCACCTTCGTCACCAACACCTGTATTGTGACCAGAATCTTTAAGAACATTTTTAAGAGTGTGATAAACCTGTGAGCACCAACGAAGTGCAGTCTTAAAGTCGGGAGCACCAACAGGCATAATCATGAATTCCTGGAAGTCTACGTTGTTGTCAGCGTGAACACCACCGTTAAGTACGTTCATCATAGGAACAGGAAGGGTGTGACCATTTGCACCACCAAGGTACTCATATAAAGGAAGGCCAGCGGATGCAGCAGCAGCACGAGCTACAGCCAAGCTTGCGCCCAAAATAGCATTAGCACCAAAGTTGCCCTTGTTTGGAGTGCCGTCTGCTTGAATCATAGCAAGATCGCAGCCACGTTGATCATTTGCGTCACGACCAACCAAAAGCTCTCTAATCTCGTTGTTTACATGACCAACAGCAGTTAAAACACCTTTTCCTTGATAACGATCTTTGTCGTTGTCGCGAAGCTCAACAGCTTCAAATTCGCCTGTAGAAGCTCCAGAAGGAACAATAGCGCGACCAAACGAGCCGTCCTCAAGTTCTACCTCAACCTCTACTGTTGGGTTTGCGCGAGAGTCGAGAACCTCACGGCCATACACGCTTTTAATGTTGCTCATGTGCAACTCCTTTCATAAATGCTTATGTATGAAAAATATTTACATAACCTTATACAGTATAAGCTAACTTTTGAGTCTTGACACCTATTTATAATTTTATGCACAACTCGCATATTTGCTCAGTGTTCTCTAGACATTTTTGTGTACCCATAGCATATGGTATCTAAGGGTTTTGTATACGTATTATTTTCTCCTTTGGAATACAACCATTCTCCGCGCAGATGCGTATATACCAAGGCAAAGAATAAGACCCAAGGCATTGATAATAAATTCTAGGAGTGTTTTGTCTCGTGCCATCATACCAAATGCGGCACAAATAAAGCATAAAAGCACGGCAAGTGAGGCTCGGTTCATAACCGTTACGGCGCGCGATGGTACATTAATAAGACGTGCAGAAACAAAGCCCACATATATCATGGCTAAACTTTCTATGACGCACAGGTATACATGGAATTTCATGGGGTCTGCAGCAATGAGTAAACATGTTGCAACAAGTGAGATAATTCCCAACAACAAAGATGCAAGTGCGGCAAATTTTACCGTTTTAGCAAGCGTATTCAAGGCTTCTCCTATCTGCCCTTAAACTATAAGCTAGGCTGAAATCACAGCGCACATAAGCTTGTACAAGTATCAATATGCCACATGTTTGCCCAATGGTAACAATGTTACAGCTGGTTTGTGACATACTCAACGTGTGAGCGTGGTTTGATTTCGCACATTACTAGTAAGTATAGCAAAATTGTGCAACGTGCCGGTAGCGTTTGAGTACGTAGTATATTTCATCTCATAATATATAAGCTTACCTGCAGGTACATCATCATTTGTCTTGTGTCTTTATGGAACTGTCCCATCTTATGAATAAACCTGATACCATTTATATCATGTAAAGTTGAAATCAATACAACTAAAGGAGTTGCAACGTTTATGAATAACTCGGATTCCTCGGCAGCTAATGTATCTGATGCCAACGCATCTGCAGGTACACAAGTGGTGAGCGACTGCACAAGCCGCCAAAAACTTAATCGTCAACTTGCCGCTATGCTTAAAGGCGGAGTTATTATGGATGTTACAACGCCCGAACAAGCGCGTATAGCCGAAGCCGCAGGCGCTTGTGCTGTTATGGCTTTGGAGCGCATTCCTGCTGATATTCGCGCGGCTGGCGGTGTAAGTCGCATGAGCGACCCTTCTATGATTAAAGGTATTCAACAAGCAGTTTCTATTCCCGTTATGGCAAAATGCAGGATTGGCCATTTTGTAGAAGCACAGATTTTGCAAGAACTCAATATTGATTACATTGATGAATCCGAAGTCTTAAGCCCTGCAGACGGTGTGTATCATATTGATAAAAATGAATTTAGTGTGCCATTTGTATGCGGCGCCAAAGATTTAGGAGAGGCGCTTCGTCGTATAGCCGAAGGTGCTTCTATGATTCGCACTAAAGGCGAGCCTGGTACGGGAGATGTTATTCAAGCCGTTACACACATGCGCCGTATGCAATCGCAGATTCGCTGTATTGCTGCTTTACGCGCAGATGAACTGTTTGAAGAGGCAAAGCGTCTACAAGTTCCTGTTTCGTACGTAAGCTATGTTCATAAACATCAAAAACTTCCTGTAGTTAACTTTGCGGCAGGTGGTGTGGCAACGCCAGCCGATGCTGCACTTATGATGCAGTTGGGTGCTGAAGGTGTGTTTGTGGGAAGCGGTATTTTTAAGAGTGGCAACCCTCAAAAGCGTGCCGAGGCTATTGTTCAAGCTGTTACAAACTTTAACGATCCTTCTACGCTTGCGCGTGTGTCGCAGAATTTAGGAGAAGCAATGGTTGGTATTAACGAGCAAGAAATCCAGCTTCTTATGGCTGAACGTGGTAAATAAGCTGTGTCTGTAATAATTCTAAATTATGAAGGATAGACATTAAAGGATAGATATGAACAATACGCACATACGTGCAACATTTAGGAAAAAAAGAATTGGTGTTCTAAGCGTCCAAGGTGCTTTCATTGAGCATATCCACTTGCTGCGCAGCTTGGGCGTTGACTGTTTTGAGATTAGACAAGCTCATGATATAGCCCATTCGTTTGATGGACTTATTTTGCCCGGAGGAGAATCAAGCGTACAAGCCCATCTTCTTAAAGAGCTTCAGTTGTTTGAGCCGCTTCGCAACCATATTTTACAAGGCATGCCTGTTTTGGGCACCTGTGCAGGTCTTATTTTATTAGCTGCTCATATTGATGGATCGGGCGATTTAGCGTGTGTGGAGTCTTGTGGTGCGTCACAAGATAAGCTCAAGTCTTTACGCGAACAAGGGAATTTTGGTGATACAGAGGCTTTTTCTCAAAAGAATGTCCTTGATACGCGCGCTGCAGTACATGGTTTTCAAACGCTTAAGGTGCGTGTTTGTCGCAATGCATACGGGCGCCAACTTGCAAGTTTTCATGCGCAAGCACCAATACATTCCTTAGCCACTGCTTCGCCATCTGCAAGTGCACCTGCGCAGCCTCATCTAATGCAGCTTACGTTTATTCGTGCGCCTAAAATTATTGCGCAAGATTCTTGTGTTGAAACGCTGGTAAGTTTGGATGGTTATTCGTGCGCGGTGCGTCAGGACAATCAAATTGCCTGCTCGTTTCATCCTGAGCTTGATGCAGAAGTGTATTTACACGAGTTGCTGTGCGCGGCTTCGTAAACCAACAGGCGCGTGTTTGTGTGGGGCAGTTAGCATGTTGTGGACAAAGTTTATGGGTATGCAACATGGTATATTCATGTAGTAGGATAGTAAGTCATTTTATGAGTGGTAACGATAAGGAGTATCTTTTGTGATAGCTCTTGCCGAAAAATTATCTAAATCATTTGGTCCGCAACTGTTATGGTCTGATGTTGTCTTACAACTTAACGCTGGCGAACGCTGGGGGCTTGTTGGTCCTAACGGAGCTGGTAAAACAACCTTTTTAAAGATTCTGATGGGACTTGAAACCCCTGATGAGGGTCGTGTAAGCTTCGCGCGCGATATACGTGTTGGCTATCTTGAGCAAGAAACAAAGCTTTCAAAAGATACAACCGCTTTAGAAGAAGTGGTGCAATCGGCTCACGAAGTGGTGCGCCTACAATCGGTTTTAAGTGAACAAGAACATCAAATTGCGCAGCTCAGCAGCTCTTCTGTAGATAGAGTCCAACAAAAAGAATTGGACGAATTGCTTGCAAACTATAGTAAGAATCAAGAAAATTTTGAGCGTTTGGGTGGCTACGAGTTGCCAGCGCGTGCTCAGCAGATTTTAGGCGGTTTAGGATTTCCGGTAGAGGATTTTCACAAGCTTGCTTGCGAATTTTCGGGTGGATGGCAAATGCGTATTTCGCTTGCCAAATTGCTGCTCAAGCATCCAGATTTATTACTCTTAGACGAGCCAACTAACCACCTTGACCTCGAAAGTGTTGCATGGCTTGAATCATTTTTGTCAAGTTATGATGGTGCGGTGCTTATGGTATCTCATGACCGCGCATTTATGGATGCATGCGTTTCGCACATTGCGTCAATCGAAAATAAGCGTGTTATGACGTATGTGGGAAATTATTCGCGCTATCTTAAACAGCGCGAAGACAATCTTATACAGTTGCGTGCAAAACGTGAGGCGCAAGTGCGCGATATTGCCCATATGCAGGTGTTTATTGATCGTTTTAGGTATAAACCTACCAAAGCAAAACAGGTACAAGAACGCGTGCGCCGTCTTGAGCAAATTAAATCGGAGCTTGTAGTATTGCCGCAAGCGTCAAAGAAAGTGCATTTTAATTTTCCTGCACCACCACGAACAGCAGATACGGTAGTGTCAGTTGAGCATGTGTCAAAACAGTTTGAAGATACCGTTGTTTATAACGATGTGAATGTTGTTTTGTATCGAGGAGATCATGTTGCGCTCGTAGGACCTAATGGTGCAGGTAAATCAACACTTATGAAGTTGATTTGTGGCATCGAAAAACCAACGGCAGGAAACATTGTGCTTGGGAAAAATGTTGAGTTTTCTTATTATGCTCAGCATCAACTTGAAACGCTCAATGAGCGCAATACCGTATTGCAAGAAATGGGTGAAGCCTCAAATACATGGACTACCTCTGAACAACGTAGGCTTTTAGGTGCGTTTTTGTTTCACGGAGAAGATGTTGACAAACGTGTTAGTGTGCTTTCGGGTGGGGAGCGCGCTCGTTTGGCTTTGGCAAAAATGCTGGTCTTTCCCGATCCTCTTTTGTGTTTGGATGAGCCTACCAATCATTTGGATATCGACTCGGTTGAAGTGCTTGAGCATGCATTAACTACCTTTAAGGGCACTGTTTTGTTGGTAAGCCATGATGAACATTTGGTACGAAATGTTGCAAATAAAATTATCGAAGTGCGCAATCATCAGGTTCGTGTCTTTGATGGTGATTACGATTATTATCTGTATAAGCGCGAAGAATTGGATGCGCGCGAACAAAAAGATGCTGCTGGAGCGCACGCCCAAGCGCGTGTAGACAATACTGGGTTGTTGCATGCTTCGCACGAACAGAGAAGTGCGTCTTTAGATACGCTTTCACAGGGTAAGAAAGCTGAGGCTGTTGTTTCTCAGAACTCCACGCGTACAGATTCCCCTTTGGATTCACATGATCATCTGGCAAAACGTAATGTTAAAACCAAAGAGCAACGCCGTCTTGAGGCTGAAGCGCGAAATCGCGCGCACAGACGTGTTGCGCGTGAGCGAAAACGCTTGTCAGAAGTTGAGGCAGCTTTACAGGCATCTACTTCGCGCAAACATGAGCTCGAAACTCGTATGTCGGATCAGGAAATTTACCAGCATAAAGATGAATTTAATGAATGCATGAACGAATATAATGCGCTTTCTCAAAAAATTGACGCTTTAGAACAAGAATGGCTCGAATTAACTCGTATTGTGGAAGAGGGGACAAATGATTAATCCCGATAGTATGTATAATCCATATGGCGTGCCTGATGACGCGCGCGATGCGTATGGTGTACGTGGCGCTTATGATGAACGCTCCGCCTATGGTGAAGGTGCTAATCGCTGTGATAAAACAACTGTTATGCCTGCGTCTTTTGCGAACAAGGGATATGCAGCTCCTACGGTACGTCGTCAGCGGATAACACAATCGCCTCAGCCTTATGCTCCAAGCGCCGATTCTGAATATGCGGCATATGCATCGCCACAGGGTGGGTATGAGCCGCGTCCCATGCCTGCGCCTTCACCGCGCCCCATGCGTAAATCAACACCTGAAGCTATGCGTCCTGAACGCGCTGATTATTATGCGTCAACAGTAGAACGCGCAGTCTCAGGCCTGTTTCACGGCATCACAGGTTCACTTGTATCTGTGTTTTGCCAGTTCATTGCAGTATTGTGTCGCGTGTTTGCATGGATGCTTTCGCTCATTATTGTAGGAAGCGCGTTGCCGTTTGCACCTCTGCGGTTTGCTTTTCTTATGTTTTACCATACGGTTTCACGTATTTTACCGCCAGTTTTGGTGGGGTCGTTTATTATCGAGAGTCCATTTGGCGGCATTTTGCGTGGCGATTACGTGATAGTAACTCTTATTTTGTTTGTGCTTGACTACCTGTTATGTCGTCTTGCGTTTACTTTACGAAACAGCAGGTAAAGTGTATATATACGCCTTGTGTATTTCTTGTATATAGTTGACCTTATGCCCTCTTACCGTTATGATAAATGAGTACATATGTTCTATATTGGCATATGCATGATGTAGGCAGCGTTCGCGTAAAAAGTAGGTGTTATGCTCAAAGATCCCATTTCCAGTGCAACCTCTGTTGCAATAACCGTTGCTATTTTAGTTGTGTCGTGCATGCTCCACGAGATTGCTCATGGTTTTGTTGCATATTTGTTGGGCGATGACACCGCCAAGCGCGCGCATCGTTTAACGCTCAATCCACTTGCGCACATCGATCCTTTTGGTTCGGTCATTTTGCCATGTCTTATGAGTTTGGCGCATGGTCCTATTTTTGGTTTCGCTAAACCTGTTCCATATAATCCGCGTCGTCTTAAAGGCGGTAGACTGTCAGAGGTTTTAGTAGCCCTTGCAGGGCCTTTGTCAAACGTACTACAAGCATGTGTAGCTCTTGGAATAGTGCGCGTATTGTTTGCAACAAACGGTTTTAAAAGCATGCTCTTTCAGCAAGATATAACAACAACTATATTTGTATATAAAATTTTAATGCAATATATGGTCGTTAATATTTCGCTTGCAGCATTTAATCTCATACCGTTGCCGCCGTTAGATGGATCTTCTTTGTTGGGTCTTTTTCTTTCTGGCAAACTTCGTCAAACATACGAGTATATACAGCACTATTCTTTGCCTATTCTTATAATGATGTTATATGTACTGCCTTCTATCTTGCATTTTGATATTATAAGTTGGTATGTTACGACTGTTATTCATTTTGCTATGGAGTTTATGCTTCAGGGTTTATAGTTTCTGCTTGCAAGAATTTTGACTTACTAGATAGTACAAGCCAAAGTATACAAACACAAACAGAGCATGAGCATACCAAAGAAGAATATAAGGAGGATAGATCATGTCGTTTAGTGTGCAAACGCCTACATACAGCGGACCTTTTGATCTGTTGCTCCGTTTAGTGTATCAACAAAAAGTTGCTATTGACACCATTTCTGTAAGCAATGTTATCGATCAATATCTAGAAGAAATTAAGCATCTTAAACAGCTTGATTTAGAGGTTGCAAGCGATTTTGTACTAGTTGCTTCAACGTTGCTTATGATTAAAGCATCAAGTGTTGCTCCCTTAGATACTAGTGAGAGCAATCAATCTCAAGAGATTGATTCAGAAGAGTTTGATGATTTAACACCACAGCAGGCACAAGATTTACTTGTTACAAGGCTTTTAGCGTACAAACAATTTAGAGAAGTTGCTCGTATGCTGCAAGCACGAAGTGAACAACATGCACGTATGTTTGCAGCTCGTGTGTTGCCTCTGCCAGATCAGCTCAACTACACGCCTAACTTTTTAGAGGGTATTACTCTCAGAACATTAGCTGTTATCTGCGCAGATATCGACAGCCGCCATCAAGATTTTCTTTTGGAGGCTTCTCATATTGCTAAAAAACGCAGGCCTATTGCTGTAAGTATTGCCAAACTCGATCAACTCACGCGTGAAAAACCTTGTGTTCAATTTGCGCAAGTTGTAGGCAAAGATCCAACACCGGTGGTTGTTGTCGAAAATTTTCTTGCTATGCTTGAGCTTGTACATATCGGCTTTGTAGACGTACAACAAGCACAAACATTTGGAAGCATTGTGCTTCAACGAGTTCAAGGCACGCAAACTACAGTATTTGATACATCGCGTTATGCAGGCGAGAGCTAGGATAGGAAAGGCGCATATGGATACCTTGCAATCAAAATTAGAAGCGCTTCTTATTGTTTCTCAAGAGGCTGTAAGCGCACAAACACTCAGTACGTTTTTAGACGTTTCTGCTGATACGGTACAAGATGCACTTGTCCGTTTGCAGCATGAGTATAGTAAACAAAACCGTGGATTCCAATTATGTGAAGTTGTTGGTGGGTGGCGTCTGTATACGCATCCTGCATATCAGGATTTAATACAGGCATATATTCAAACATGGGATTATAAGCGTCTTTCTCAGGCTGCATTAGAAACGCTTGCGGTCATTGCATATCATCAGCCAGTAAGCCGTGAGGGTATTAGAGCTATTAGAGGAGTTGCAAGCGATGGGCCGCTTGCGTCGCTTAAAGAGAAAGGCTACATTCGCGAAGCAGGCCACGATAAGCAAAATCCCCATGCGGTGCTGTTTGCTACTACCAAAGCATTTCTAGAAGCGTTTGACCTAAGAAGCCTATCTGATTTGCCACCTCTCGAGCAATTTGCAGCAAACGATGCTTCAAAAGAGTTTATTCGCCAACGTCTTCAAGCAACATCTCAGCAGACAGAACTGTTATCCGAGGATATTGCCCAAGAAGTAGAAGCTCAAAATTCGCAGATTGGTAATGAATAAATGGCACGTGATTCTTCTCATTATAACGAACAAGATATTATAGCTGGCAAATATCCAAGCGATCACTTTACGATGCGTTTGCAGCGTTTCTTGGCGCGCGCAGGTGTTGCGTCGCGCCGTGGTTCTGAAAAGCTTATATCAGCAGGTAGAGTATGTGTTAATGGTAAACAAGTTAGGGTTCTTGGTACTAAGGTTATGCCTCAATACGATCATGTAACAGTTGATGGCAAAGAGTATGCGCTTGGAAATGACCATGTTTATTTGCTGCTTAATAAACCTTCGCATGTACTTACAACGATGAGCGATCCTTTTGGTTTTCCTTGCGTTGCCTCTTTGGTGCCTTGCGATGATTATCCAGGTCTTTTTCCAGTGGGTAGGTTGGATAGCGATACTACAGGAGTTTTGCTGTTTACTACCAATGGCAATATGGGCAATCGTTTGCTTCATCCGTCACATCATGTGTGGAAGACCTATGTTGCGCTTATCGAAGGCAAACTTACCTCATCTCAAATGCAAAAGCTTTCTCAAGGTATAATGCTTGAAGATGGCATGACGAGTCCTTGTTTTATACGTACTATCACGCAAGATGAGCCGTGCACTCACCTTGATAAAAATCATTCACTCTTTGATGATATGTGCCTCAATGGTGCAAGCTCACTGTGTGAACTTAAAATACATGAAGGAAGAAATCATCAGGTAAAACGCATGTTGCAAGAAATTGGGCATCCAGTTATAAAGTTGCATCGCTTTCAGTTTGGCCCTTTGTGCCTTAATGCTCAAATTCCATTAGGATCGTGGCGCATGTGTACACAACAAGAAATACACGATCTCGAAACAGTTTGTGAGGATAATACATGATCATTGCAATAGATGGGCCTTCAGGTTCGGGTAAATCTACCGTTGCAAAGGCTCTTGCGCATAAAGCACATCTTACCTATCTTGATACAGGCGCTATGTATCGAGCAATAACATGGCGTTGTCTCAAACATCAGGTGTCTTTTGATGACACATGTGCTATCATCGCTTGTGCTCAAGCTATGAAGCTTGTTATGAAATCTGATGAAAGCAGCCTGCATGTAGAAGTTGATGGAGAAGACGTCAGCCACGAGATTAGAAGTGCACAGGTTGATGAGCACGTGTCTCAGGTTGCTGCAGTACCTGAGGTTCGTCTTCTCATGCTCGAAAAACAGCGCGCATTTGGACAAGAAAGCGATGTTGTTGCAGAAGGAAGAGATATTGGTACCGCGGTGTTTCCTCATGCGCAAGTTAAGATTTTTCTTACCTGCGATGCTGCAGCTCGTGCACATAGACGCGCCGTCCAGCGTGCTGGTGGAGATCTGGCAACCGCTACAGAAGCGCACGTTTCTCCCGATGAAGAAGCAGCAATTTTAGCCAATCTTCTTAAGCGTGATGATATTGATTCTCACCGTAAGACAACACCATTAAAAGCTGCAAAAGACGCACATCATATTGACAGCTCGCATATGAGTGTTGATGAGATTGTTGCTCAGATTATGCAGTATATGAATGAGTCTGTTTCCAATGGTGGATCTGCAATTAATGCTAGGGATCAACGCAGCGATAAAGCTTCTTTTGATACAGAGCATACAGATAGTTCTTCTTCAAAAGACACAGATTCATCTGCGTGTATGCCGCATGCTACGTGTCAGCGTAACTCGTTTGACAGCTACTATGACACGCCAATGAAAGAACACCCGTGGTATGCGCGCCTGTTTTTTGCGTTTGTTATGGTTCTTTGTTGGATCGGTACCAAAATTTTATGGCCATGGAAATTTTACAACATGCCAGCTGAGCTGCTTCGCTCCAAAAAGCCACACATCATTGTTATGAATCATGTATCTGCGTTAGAGCCGCTTATGTGCTTAATGTATTTTTACTTCCACGGCATACGTGTACGTTCGATGTATAAAAGCGAATTCAATACGCATAAGCTTAATGCTTTTGCTCTCGCGGTTGCAGGTGGTATTCCCGTACAACGTCATACTGCTGACATTACGTGCATCCATCGTTGCGAAAATGCACTTAAACGGGGAGAATGGTTGCTTATTTATCCAGAAGGAACGCGTATACAAGATTTTTCTGTTAAACCTAAAATTTATGGTGGCTTTGCGCTTTTAGCGGCTCGTGCTCATGTGGATGTGTTGCCTATTTGCGTTTTAGGTGCGTATTCAATAGCACATGCACCTCGTTTGTGGAAAAAAGTTGGACGTATCTACTTTAAAGTAGGAGAAATACTTTCGCTTGACCAGCTAAAAAAGCAGGTAGAAAAGCCTATATCTAAAAAACAACTGATGCAGCTGCTAGAAACGTCTGCAATGGATAGGGTATATACCTTGCGCGAAGAGCTTATGCAGCGCTATCCGCATAAGCTGTAGTAAAACTGTTGAGTCACCCTAAGATAAAGTAGGTCGTATGCATATTCGTATAGCCACAGAAGCTGGAGCTTGCTACGGTGTGAATCGTGCGTTAGATATGGTGGAAGCTCTTTCTCATAAAATACATGGACGTATTCATACGCTAGGCCCTTTAATTCATAACCCTCAAGTAGTTTCAAAGCTTGCCGCCAAAGGCGTTGAGGTTATTCACAACGCTGACGAGGTATCGGGCAAAGCAATTTTACTGCGCACGCATGGCGTTACTCCCGAGGAAGAAAAGAAAGCTTATCAAAGCCACGACATTGTAGTAGACGCAACATGTCCTTTTGTAATTCGTGCACATAGAGCAGCTGAAACGCTTACCAAAGAGGGCTATCAGGTGCTTGTGTTTGGAGAAAAAGGTCATGCTGAAGTTGAAGGCACCTTAGGTCATGCACCAGGTGCTGTGTGCGTTGAAACGCCCGAAGATATTGAAGCTCTTTCAATCAAACGAAGAGTGGGGATTGTTGTCCAGACAACGCAAAGTCGTCGACGTCTTAAAGAGATTGTAGCGGCTCTTGTAGGTAAAGCTGAGGAAATACGTCTGTTTGATACGATTTGCGAGGCAACATCGCTGCGCCAGAATGCAGCAACAGATTTGGCAAAGTCGGTTGATTGCATGATTGTAATTGGCGGTAAAATTTCTGCTAATACCACGCGTTTAGCTGAGATATGCAGAACGTATTGTGATCATGTATATCATATTGAGACTGCCGAAGAGCTTGATCCTGCGTGGTTTTCTCCTACTAGTGAAGTGGGTATTACCGCTGGCGCGTCTACACCTCAGTATCAAATTGATGAAGTGTATAAACGACTTATGTCTTTGTATCCTTCGTCAGACAAATAAGCAAGAAGTTCACATGTATAAGCAATATGATTTACATGTATGTGCATGAAAGCATATATACTAGGTGTAACAGTTTAGCTTGTACCTGTACGTTTTTTAGAATGGAATGATATGTCAAAACCACTGGTAGCCATAGTTGGTCGTCCGAATGTAGGAAAATCAACACTTGTTAATCGACTTGCAACTACCAAGTCGGCAATTGTGCACGAGTCGCGCGGTGTTACACGCGACCGTTCCTATCATGCTTGTGATTGGAACGGTCGTGAGTTTACGCTTATCGACACGGGCGGCATTGAATCGCTTAAAAGCAAGGATCGTTTTGCTCTAGGTATTCGTGAGCAGGCACTTTTAGGCTGCGACGAAGCAGACGTTATTGTTATGGTTGTTGATGGAAGCATTGGACTTACCGACGAAGATGAGACCGTTGCGCAAATTGTACGTCGTATGCATAAGCCTGTTTTTTTGGTTGTTAATAAAATTGATAATCCTGATGAGGTTTTAGATTCATGGAACTATCTAAAACTTGGTTTAGGCGAGCCACGCGCTATTTCTGCTACACATGGTACAGCAACAGGTGATTTGCTTGATGATATTGTTAACGCTTTGCCCACTCATGAAGAAGCACCCCAACCAAAAGACTCATCAGTGGCAATTGCGGTTATTGGTCGTCCAAATGTTGGTAAATCATCGCTTGTTAATAAACTTTCTCGCTCACAGCGCAGCTTAGTTGCCGATTATGCAGGTACAACGCGCGATGCTATTGATATTACTTTTGATTATAAAGGTCAAACTATTCGCCTTGTTGATACTGCTGGCATGAGAAAAAAGACGCAAGTTCATGAGGATGTTGAATATTACAGCATGGTTCGCGGTTTGCAGGCAATGGATAAAGCTGATGTGTGCCTGCTTGTTATAGATGCACATGAAGGTATGACCGAACAGGATCAAAAACTTGCTGGTATGGCAATTGATCGTGGGTGCGCATTGGTTTTGGTTCTTAACAAAACCGATTTGTTGTGTGACGAGCAGGATCGCCAAAAACTTTTGGATTCATTTGCTATCCGTCTTACGTTTGCAACATGGGCAGAGCAAATAAGCATTTGCGCGCTTACGGGTAAATCTGTTAATAAGGCGCTTGATGCAGCACTTCGTGCGTATCGCGCACACGCCAGTTCCATTAAGACGTCTCAGCTCAATAATCTTGTTACTAAAATTCGTGAGGCGGGCCACACGATTGTGCATAAAAACCGTCGTTTTAAGATTCATTATGTAACACAAACGGGGTATCGTCCTCCTGAATTTACCTTTTTCTGCAATGCAAAGGATTTACTCGACGACGCGTACATGCGTTTCTTAGAGAACCGTTTGCGTGAAACGTTTGATTTGCAAGGTACGCCTATTCGGCTTAAGTTTAGGAATAAAGATTAAGCGTTTACATTTTTGAGTCTGTAAGCTGGTAAACCTTAACCCTTTAAGGAGAGCTTTATGCAAGGGTATTGCATTTCGGTGATAGTGGCGCTTGTGTTTGTGTATGCAGTATGCGGCATACCGTTTGGCGTGCTTCTAACAAAAAGGTTTTGTCACCTTGATGTGAGAGCTGCAGGCAGCGGTAATATAGGCATGACCAATGTGGCACGCGTGGCAGGTAAACTACCAGCGGCGCTTACACTTTTATGCGATGCAGGAAAAGGCGCTTTAAGTTTGGGCATAGCTATTTATGCACTGAATATGGTTGTCGCTATCCATGTACAAGAACTTATCCAATTTTGCGCAACTTCACAGATTTTTTCTGACGTTAATAAGCTGTGCATGTTTGTTAACAGCGTTGTTTATGCGGGATGCGTGTGTGGCCATATTTTTTCTCCGTACTTGCATTTTAAGGGTGGTAAAGGAATCTCGGTAGGGTTTGGAGCGGCATTAATGCTCAATTGGCAAACGGCTTTGCTTGCACTTTTGGCATTTTTTGTTTTTACGATACCTTCAAAGCGCGTTTCGTTAGGGTCGTTAGCGGCTGCGATTGCACTTCCGTGCTGGGCATATGTATTTGGTTACACATCATTTGAACTTATACCTATTATCGTGGTTGCTTGTTTGGTTATTTGGGCACATCGTAACAATATTGTGCGTCTTATAAAAGGAGAGGAAAAACCCTTAAAGGCAAAATCTTAAAACTTGTGGAGATATACCCTGTTGCAAGGTCTCTTTCTTGCAATAACCTCTATGATATAAGCATGCTCTGTGTGCATCACAATAGAATATCGTATAAAACGTAAGTTGAACCTAGGAGAATAGAGTAAGGAAAGCCGATGTCGATTTCAAAAGTTGCCGTTATAGGATCAGGCAGTTGGGGTACAGCTGTTTCAGGCTTGCTTGGGCTTCATGCGGATCAAGTTATGATTTGGTCCCACGATCAAGAAATAGCCGATTATATCAATGAACATCATCGTAATCCTGTTCAACTTAATACCTATACGATGCTTTCGTGCGTTTGCGCTTCAACTGATTATCAAAGCGTTTTGAAGGATGCACAAGCAATAGTTATGGTTGTGCCATCACAATTTATTAGAGCTTGCGCACAAGCTGCCCAGCCCTATGTAGACTCACAAACGCCTGTTCTTATTCTTACAAAAGGTATCGAAAATCATACTAACTATACTATGAGCGAAGTTTTGTCCGAAGTTTGGGGCAATCCTGCCCGTATTGCGGTGTTGAGCGGCCCTAATCATGCCGAGGAGATTTGTAAAGGTAAAATTTCAGCGGCTGTTATTGCCTCGACTCATGCATCGGTTGCTCAATTTTTCCAACGTTTGATAATGAATGAAAATTTTAGAATCTATTTGTCTGACGATGTAGTTGGGGTTGAACTATGCGCTGCTATTAAAAACGTGGTGGCGATTGCCTGTGGAATTTGTACTGGCTTGGGATACGGAGACAACGCATTAGCAGTTTTAATGACACGCGGTCTTGCAGAAATTAGTCGAATT
>CAMQEO010000016.1 GCA_946999785.1 uncultured Atopobium sp. | reverse complement strand
TTTGCATGTGCACACGCTTAGCCTTTAGTGTTTGATGCTGCGTGTAAACGCGCGTGACACAGGAACAAAAAGAGCCAGTGCCAGTGCGCCATTAAGCACCGATTTTATGACATTAAAGGGGATAATCACAGGAACGATAAGACCTGTAACTGCTGCTATGGGCATACCTGTATAGAGTGGCGTTATAAGCAGATTGCCTATAATGCATGCAATAATTGAACAGATGCTTCCCACAAGTAATCCAACTATCAGGCTACGCTGCGTTTTGTGCCAACGATAGAGCAAAACTGGCGGCATGACATATGAAACCGCAGCTATAATTGCCATGATCGTTCCGTATATGCCCGATGAAGTTGCAACGTGTACAAGATAGGGGATAATACTTATAGTTAAGCCAACAACGGGGTCAAATAATAATCCTCCAAGCACCGCAATAACGCACGATGGATCGTATTTAAGATACGCGATTCCAGGCATAATAGGAAATTCTAAAACAAGCGTAGAAATTGCCGAAACAGCACATAAAAGAGCTGTAATTGCAATGCGCTGCGTTGACCAACCTTGACCTCTATAGGTGCTATTGTGTGCCGATTCAGCATAGGCAGATTCTGATAAATTTGAATTGCAATACGTCTGTTGTGTATCTTGAACAGATTGTTTGTTGTTTGCGGTACCTTGAGATGGTGTTATAAAATCACGCATAGCGCTATCCTCGTTTCTTTCATCCGGACTATAACCGTTGGCCTTGGAATTTCACCAAGTCAGCCACAAAGGCTCGCGGGCTTAGTGCTTTGTACACTATACCGCCAGTGGGGAGTTGCACCCCGCCCTGAAACTTACGGTCTTACCCTATCACGGATATCATGAGTTTGTAAAGTCATAGAAACGCTACATGTCAATACATCCATAAACCTGCTGTCAAATTGTTGTAAGAAATGCAATCACGCAACCATAAAGGTTTTATGGGTGTATATCGCCACAAAGGAGCACGGTGCACCGCGCGGTTAGTATGTTTTACAAGGCGACAGAACATGTTTTATCGGTATAAGCATTTACCCAAGATTATATTTATACTAAAATCTAATGAAATATGTGTCGTGTTCAAGGTTGTAGTTTACCTTATACAACAAGCGCTTATTGCCTTGTGAAGATGCATAGAACAGTATATCCGATGGTGAAAACCACCAAAGATAGGAGTGTGACAAAGGCATGTCTGACAGTGCCGATCATTTGCAGGCTTTAGCTGCAAAATTTCAAGCTATTGTTGGCGAGGACAACGTGGTATGTAATGAGCCTATGAGCGAACATACAACTTTTAAAATAGGTGGTCCCGCTGATATTTTTGTTATTCCCGATACGCCCGAAGATGTTCAATCACTCGTTAAGATTTGTAAAGACGAACAAGTTCCTTATTTTATTTTAGGTCGTGGATCAGATCTGCTTGTTGGAGATGCTGGCTATCACGGCGTTATTATTGCAATTGCAGATGGTTTAGTTAATGTTTCCATTAACGAATGTCAAATGACTTGTCAGGCAGGCGTGAGTTTGCGCGAGGCGTCAGAAATGGCATGTGAGCTGGGGCTCACTGGCTTTGAGTTTGCCTGTGGCATTCCAGGCTCTATTGGTGGTGCCTGTTTTATGAACGCAGGTGCATATGATGGGTGTATTGCCGATATTTTAACTTCTGTACGAGTACTTATGCCCGATGGAACCCTTTGCGTTATTCCAGCAGAAGAGCTTAATTTAGGTTATCGTCAGTCTCGCGTAAAAGATGATGGATTAGTTGTTGTGTCAGCAACATTTACCCTACGCGAAGGCGATCCGTCTGAAATTCGTGCAAAAATGGACGATTTAACAGCAAAACGAGAAGAAAAACAGCCACTTGAGTACCCCAGTGCTGGCTCAACATTTAAGCGTCCTGTAGGTCATTTTGTAGGTCCTTTAATAACCAAGGCAGGGTTGCGTGGCTATCAATCGGGAAATGCAGCAATTTCAACTAAGCATGCTGGCTTTGTTATCAATTTAGGCGGCGCAACCGCGCGTGATGTTCATAATGTTATTGAGCATGTTCAAGCCGAAATTAAACGTCAATTTGATGTTGACCTTGAGCCCGAAGTGCGCTTCTTAGGCGAATAAGTCTACATAGTAGATATCTAATTAGAGTCTCCCAATCCTAGATAAGATTGGGAGATTTTTTTAGATATACTTCCTAAATTGTTTATATAGCGACTGAGCTCAAAAATTGCAAAAATATCTGTCCAGTAATTTATTAAAAAGCACTTGACAAAATCTGCTGGGGGGGGGGTAGGATTTTGCTCAGTGAGGCATTGAGCTAAGCGGCTTTCTTGTATGTGGCTTGCTTTCTCTTGTTGTTAATGCTGACTTACTGCAGAAAGGATTCAATATGGCGCAGGAACTTGATGTTAAACATGAGAATAACTCATTTGCGGTTAGCCTCGTTTTCCCATGGATAAAGGGAAAAATGAGTGTGGACAAGAATTTTATTCACGTTTCTATTCCGAATACTATTCTTGGCTTCATACCAGCTGGCAAGCACGTTGACAACTCTCCCTTACAAACGTTATCAAATGTAAGTGTTTCTACCTCTTATAAGCTTGCCCCTATGGTGATTGGTCTTTTACTTGCGTTAGGTGGCATTGCTTCTATTTCTACAGGTCTTAGCGCAATTATTTTGATTGTTATAGGTGCTCTTTTATTTTTTAGCGGAATTAAAACAAGTTTCGCTTACGAGCGCTCAGGAATCGCTCAAGCTGTTGAACTTCCATTTTTTGAGTCTAATCATGTGCATGAGTTTGAGTCTCAGATTATTGATGCGCTTACAAAATATCAAGACGCTCGCGATGCGATGGCGGCAAATATGGCAGGTGCAGCTACCATTGTTGATGCAATAAAACAAAATCGCATGTAACTTGGTATCTAAATCCTAACTTTATTTGTGGGAATAGCAAATAGTAACTGGAATTGTCTAATAAACAAGAGCTATTGAATTATTCAATAGCTCTTGTTTTCTAATTTTTAAGTGAGTTTAGAGGCGCGGGGAATTGGCCTTTTCGATGTGCAAACACATTTCCTGCAAACGTGTTGAGTTTCATAACAGGAGCTGAACCAAACAATCCACCAAATTCCAGCATGTCGCCTACCTTTTTTCCAAGTGCTGGAATAACACGCACTGCAGTTGTTTTATTGTTAATAACGCCAATTGCCATTTCATCGGCGATAAGACCAGCAATAGCCTCTGTTGAAGTGTCGCCAGGGACAGCAATCATATCAAGCCCTACCGAGCATACGCATGTCATAGCCTCAAGCTTTTCTATGGAGAGCGCACCAGTTTGAGCGGCTTTGATCATGCCCGCATCCTCAGATACGGGAATAAATGCTCCTGATAAGCCGCCAACAAATGAGCTTGCCATAACTCCGCCTTTTTTAACCTCGTCATTAAGCAGCGCAAGCGCACACGTTGTTCCAGGCCCTCCGCATTGACCTACGCCAATGGTTTCTAGTATTTGAGCCACCGAATCTCCTGCTTGCGGAGTTGGAGCCAATGATAAATCAACAATTCCCTTAACGGCGCCTAAACGTTTTGCTGCCTCGCGGCTCATAAGCTCACCAGTGCGTGTAATTTTGAATGCCGTTTGTTTAATTACTTCGGCAACCTCTGAAATTGAAGCCGTTTGAGGTAGTTCTTGGAGTGCTGCATGCATAACTCCTGGCCCCGATACGCCTACGTGGATAACGCAGTCGGCTTCACCACCACCGTGTACAGCTCCTGCCATAAAAGGTGAGTCTTCAACCATGTTTGAAAAAACCACCAACTTTGTGGCGCCCAAGCATTGGTTGTCGCGCGTTAACTCGGCGCTGCGCTTAATAGTTTGTGCCATAAGCCAAACAGCGTCCATATTGATCCCCGCGCGCAAAGTTGCTACGTTTACCGAGGAACATACGTGTTTTGTAGCTGCAAGTGCGTCTGGGATACTAGAAATAAGGCGCATGTCCGCTTCGCCAATACCTTTATGAACAAGCGCAGAAAATCCTCCAATAAAATCAACGCCTAACGTTTCGGCAGCTCTGTCTAGACACTGCGCAAGAGGAGTAAGATCTTGGTCTTTACAAGCAGCGGCTACGTAGGCAAGTGGTGTAACCGAAATTCGTTTATTTGCAATAGGGATGCCGTATTCGCGCTCAAGATCACGTGCAACATCTACGAGGTGTTCTGCTTTAGAAACAATGCAATCGTATATTTTAGTGCACATGCGCGAGATGTTTTCATCAGCACAGGCATGGAGCGAAATACCCATGGTTATGGTGCGCAAGTCAAGATTTTGTTGGTCAACCATTGTTTGAGTTTCATATACTTCTTGAGGTGTGATTGCCATGGCGTATATTTCCTCCCATACTATAAGCGTACTATGTTTATGTTTTACTATAACTCACGCACCTTGGTTTGTGCGCATGGTAGTTGTTTCTTGCGCACGATTAGATAAGCCCTAGCTGTTTGCACGCAAAATAAATACCATCGTCATCAATATCATGCGTGATGAATTCGCTTTTATCTTTAATACAATCTTGAGCATTTCCCATAGCCACGCTATGTGCGCATACGTCAAAAATACCTATATCGTTGCCACCATCACCAAAGCAGATAACTTGGTCGGCACTCAAATTAAAATGTTCAAGCATAATGCGCGCGCCTTTGGATTTTCCGCCTTCGCAAGGCATAACATCAATAAACTTATCAGCCCAACGCGCATATTTTAAGTCATGTGTTTTGTCAAAGATGATATGTTCTTCGCCTGGGTAAAGATAGGCGTTCAGCTGAAAGACGTCGTGCGTAAGCGCACGTGATACATCGCGAATTTCGTAATGCTGGTTGACAAACTGCTCCATATCTATAACACGCTGGCTGCGGTCATTCACATAATAACAATCAAGTTCTTGAAATTGGCAAGAATATAAACCCTGTTTAACTTGGGCAACAACAATTTCTATATCATGCTTGCTAATAGGACATGAATATAAAACTTTATCTTGTGCATAACAATATTGTCCGTTAATGGTAATGGCGGCCTCAAATGGAGTGGCGTCTATAATATCAAGCATGTACGTTGGTCTGCCTGTTGCCAAAATGGGCATAATGCCGTGGCGTTTGAGCTCTTTAACAGCATGAATTGCGGAGGCAGGTTCACTATTGGTTGTATGGCTAAACAGTGTTCCGTCTACATCAAAAAAAGCCGCTTTAATACCCGAAAGTTTTTTCCAAGGTTTCACGAATTCTCCTTTATCGTAGGCAATCTACGATTGGTGCTACGTCGTGCTTTTTGTAATTTTATAAGCTGGCGTATAGTATGTAATAGTATGACAAGCGCTTTTATCATACAGAACATCTGTGACATGTGATAGATATGCCCATATCGTCAAAGTTTGTACATAAGAATAATCAAAAGGTAGGTTCAGTGGTTAGATGAAATGTGCTTACTTTGAATATAGCCATGTTGAATATGGTTACTCTGTAAATTTTTTCTGGCGTTGTGTATGCGAACGATCAAATTATAAGCATTGAACAGCAACTTCCATATAAGCCCTGTTTGTCAAGACCCAAAATAAAGAAAAATTCACAAGATATTGGGGAATTTTGCTTGCATTAACACTACAGGTTGTGGCAAGATAGAACACGCACACAAAGCATACCTTATGAGTCTGTGCAAATTTTAATGTACATAAACTTTTATTTTTTGCGTTGAGGAGCAATCATGAAGATTATTAAGCGCAATGGTTCTGAGGTGGAGTTTAACCTTCACAAAATCATAAACGCTATTTCTGCAGCTAATAAAGAAGTCCCCGAAGACGAGCGCTTAACCGAGCGCGAGATTACCTTTGCTTCTCTTAACGTAGAAGATCTGTGCAAAAATGCTGGTCATACCGTTACGGTTGAAGAAATTCAGGATATGGTTGAAGACCAAATTATGGCGCTTAACCATTTTAGTGTTGCACGTAAATACATCATTTATCGCTACTTACAAGCACAAAAGCGTCACCGCAATACTACCGATGACACCATCTTGTCACTTATTGAATCAAATAACGAAGAAGTTAAGCAAGAAAACTCCAACAAGAACCCTTCCGTTGTTTCGGTTCAGCGCGATTATATGGCAGGAGAAGTTTCAAAAGACTTGGCAATGCGTGAGCTGTTGCCACAAGATGTTGCCCAAGCGCATAAAGATGGACTCATCCATTTTCATGATGCTGATTATTATGCTCAGCACATGCACAACTGCGATTTGGTTAACCTTGATGACATGCTGCAAAACGGTACGGTTATTTCGGGAACTATGATCGAAAAACCACACAGCTTTTCTACTGCTTGCAACATTGCAACGCAGATTATAGCTCAAGTTGCATCGTCACAATATGGCGGTCAGTCAATCTCCCTTGCTCATTTAGCACCTTTTATTGAGGTATCTCGTAAAAAAATACGTGGTCAGGTATTAGCCGAGCTTGAACTTATTGGGGCTCAACCCAATGAAGATAAAGTTAACGATTTGGTTGAAAAGCGCCTGCGTGAAGAGGTTTCACGTGGTGTGCAAACTATTCAGTATCAAGTTGTTACGCTTATGACTACCAATGGTCAAGCGCCCTTTATTACCGTATTTATGTATCTTAACGAGGCGCGCAACGAGCAAGAAAAGAAAGACTTGGCGCTGTGTATTGAAGAAATGCTCAAGCAACGCTATCAAGGCGTAAAGAATGAGGCAGGCGTATGGATTACTCCTGCATTCCCTAAGTTGATTTATGTGCTTGAAGACGACAATATCCATGAAGACGATCCATATTTCTATCTTACAAAATTAGCTGCAAAGTGTTCTGCACGTCGTTTAGTTCCAGATTACATTTCTGAGAAAAAAATGCGCGAGTATAAGCTCTCTACAGGTGAAAAAGTGGGACATGGAGATGTGTTTACCTGCATGGGATGTCGTTCATTTTTAACGCCCGATCGTTCCAAAGGTGGCTACAACAACATTGCCAATGCCCAAAACTATGTTGAGGGTAAGCCAAAGTATTATGGACGCTTTAATCAAGGAGTTGTAACTATCAACCTTCCTGACGTTGCACTTTCTTCAGGCGGCGATATGGACAAGTTCTGGAAGATATTTGACGAGCGTTTGGAGCTTTGCCACCGCGCGCTTCGTTGCCGTCACGATCGCCTCTGTGGAACGCTTTCAGATGCGGCGCCTATCTTGTGGCAATATGGAGCGCTTGCTCGTCTTAAAAAAGGTGAAGTTATAGATAAGCTGCTCTACGATGGATATTCTACTATTTCGCTGGGATATGCTGGTTTGTATGAATGCGTTAAATATATGACCGGGCACAGTCACACCGATAAAGAGGCAACTCCTTTTGCACTTGCGGTTATGCAGCGTATGGATGATAAGTGCGACGAATGGAAACAAGCAGAAAATATCGACTACTCGCTTTACGGTACGCCACTTGAATCTACTACGTACAAGTTTGCAAAAGCACTTCAGAAGCGATTTGGTGTTATTAAAGGCATTACCGATCATGGATATGTTACTAATTCGTACCATGTTAATGTTCGTGAGAAAATTGATGCGTTTACTAAGCTTAAATTTGAAAGCGAATTTCAACGTTTGTCGCCAGGAGGAGCAATCTCTTATGTTGAGGTTCCTAACTTGCAAGACAATTTGGAAGCTGTTATTCGTGTAATTCAGTATATTTACGAAAATATTATGTATGCCGAACTTAATACCAAAAGCGACTATTGCCAAAATTGTGGTTACGATGGGGAAATCCAAATCAAAGAAGATGACGGAAAACTCATTTGGGAATGTCCCAACTGCAAGAATAGAGACCAAACTAAAATGAATGTTGCACGTCGTACTTGCGGATATATTGGAACACAGTTCTGGAATCAAGGTCGTACGCAAGAGATAAAAGATCGCGTGTTACACTTATAAACACATGACAATCCCTCCTAAGACGCATGAGTGTTGTTGGGAGGGATATTTATATATGTTGGAGTGGGGAGAGGTAGACACCTTCACGCTTTGTCTTAAAGCGTTTTGTCAGTTGAACGTGTCTTTGGGTAGGGTGTAAACCTTGCCTTTGAGCGAAGAACATGCTTTGTTATTGCGCTGGTGTGCTCCGTGCTTTGATTTTGCATGCGGACATGTAATCGTGAGATGTAAACGATGCTTTCTACAAGATGTAGGTATGTAGTGAACAGGAACGAATGTGAATTACGCCACCATTAAATATTGCGATGTTGCCAATGGTACTGGCGTAAGAACCGTTTTGTTTGTTTCTGGCTGTCGTTTGCATTGTCCGTTTTGCTTTAATGAAGCAGCGTGGAACTTTCATGCGGGAACTCCATTTACCAAAGACGTTGAAGATACTATTATCGAAAGCTTAAAGCCGGTGTACATAGACGGTTTATCGGTTTTGGGAGGAGAACCCACCGAGCCCGAGAATCAAGAGGGTTTGGTAGACTTCATGGAGCGCGTTCGCAATCTGTTTCCTAAAAAAAGTATATGGATGTATACCGGTCACACCTGGGATCAGCTTATGCCTGGAGGTTGTCAATATACGCCTTTTACCATGAGAATCCTTAAAACGCTTGATGTTTTAGTTGACGGCCCTTTTATTCAAGCACAAAAAGATATAACGCTGAGATTTAGAGGTTCAGCCAATCAACGTTTAATAGATGTTCCTCAATCTTTAGAGCAAAATCGCGTTATTTTGTGGCATGATGATCAGCTTTTTGACTCGCACACCTGGGATTAGCGCGCGTGCTGCGACGTTGTACTGTTGCGTTGTGCTGTGACGTTTTATACGAAGCACAAAAATAACCATCTTCTGAGCTCAAAATAAACCTACCTAAGCACATGTGGTTTGGCTTAAGTAGGTTTTTAAAACTCGTTTATTGTATTGAGTTTAACTATATAAGTTTATATGCGTTTATGCGTCGATGAGCTTGACCACCTTATCAAACACAACATCGGATGCGTCAACGCTTTCTTGCGAGCCAAACACGCATACATTCATGTTTTGGGCATCGTCTACCCATTTTGTTGCAAGATCGTGTATGTCTTTGCTTGTACACGCAAGTTGACTTGTGCGAATCATTTCTTGCCAGTTATGTGGTTTATGACTTAAAATTTCAGAATCTTGTCGGCGTGCTTGAGCGTAGGGCTTAACCGGCGCGTCAAGTGATGCTGTACATGAAACAATATAGCCTTCAAGCTCACTTTTTGTTGGATTCCATGCACGTAACCATTCAAAGCTTTTAGCATAGGTTGCAAGTGTTGTGTCAATAGAAGGGTCGCGATATGACCAAAAGCGGCTATACCCATAGGCCGTGCGTGTAAATCCACATCCATATGCTCCGCTTAACACGCGAACATTGTTCCATAAGTAATCAAGCGACAAAACACGTGCACTTATAAGTGAAGCACCAATTGTTTGCGCGTCAAAATGAATAGCTGCGCAATCGGCACCTACAAAATTAACGTGCGATGGAATAATAAATGCCTCGTTTTGTGGAAGAAGTGCGGGGATGCTCAATACATTTTTAGAGTCCCTTTGTTTACGTGCGATTTGTGAGTTCTCTGCAACAAATTGCATACGATGGTTTACAAAACGCTGATAGTCATCTTTTGATCCTGTAAAGCTTACTTGTACATTGTTTGCGGTAAAAAGTGTTTGTGCAAGCTGCGACAACTTTTCTGCCACAATTTGTTTTGATGATTCCCAGTTGTCCAAAAGTTCTTTTAAGAACATGTAATGAGAAACGCCTTCAATTTGATCTACTAACGCAGCACTGGCAACGCGCTTGGATGCAAGTCTCTCGGATACGCATGCATGACCAGAAGAAATAAAACTCTGTTCCATGCTTATTTTGCGCTGAGTGAGCAAAGACTTAATCTTATCAAGCTCGCTAAATTGTGTGTTCGTCCAAATATCGCTTGGCAACTCGATAAGGTGGTTGATATTCTCGCTCAGTGCACTTGCATGCACAACAAAGTAGGGATAAACCTTTGAGAGGTCGTTAAAATTATGGTATATACTACAAAACGCTGAACATTCGCCCAGATCGCGCTCGCATACTACATCAAGCTCATTGGCACTGTACGTTGAAGTTGAAAGCTTGCCAAGAACTTCTTGCAAAATGCCCACATAGCACATGTCACGATACTCAATGCAGCTCAGGTCAAAATAAGCATACAGATATGCAATTTGATGAGTGGCAATATCGTGATATAGATACGAGATATTGTGGTGTTGCTCAAGCTGAACAGGCATTTCTTTGGGCGCCGCGTCAATATCGCTTACGTGGAGTTGCGGCAACGTTGCCAGCGCATCGGGGGAATCTGGGGTTTCCTGCAGGCGTTTAAGCTCCTTCGTATGAGCAATCAGCTCCTTAACTTCTTCATCAGAGCTTTCATCTTTGAGTTTTTGTAACTTTTGTTCTTCAGTATTATCCGCATCTGCTACTGCAATGAGCTCAACTTCGGCATTATGCGTACTTTTGCATACAATGCTTTCCAATAGCTTCTCAAAGTAGCCGTTTTCAAGCCCTGCCTTCATCTCGTCAATGCCCTGCTGATAGCGCAAATAATCAAGTGCTGCTGCGTCGTTATAGAGCCAGCCGTTAAGAGCCTGAATTGAAATAGCAACGCCGTCGCTATAGTTATCCCAGTCGCCTTCACGTAGGATAAACTCGGTTTGCGAAAGTGCTGCTTGAATACGAGCCTTATCAAGTCCTGTCTGTGCGTATTGCGCGCACTTTGTTTCGATAAGCTCGCGAAACTTGAGCGCACTTTGAGGACGCGCTCCTTTGAGCTGGAAAATGAGTTGTGGCTGCAAGCACCCGTCTACCACGGCACAACTTACGTCGCTGCCTAATCCTGCATCCAAAACTGCCTTTTTCAAGGGACTTTCGTTAGTTGAACAAAGCACATCGCTTATGATTGACGCCGCCAGAACGCGGTTTCTGTCTTGATATGTGCCAATCACATAGCCAAGATTGATAACCGCATTGTCAGGCGTTGTTTTCATGGTAAATTGTGTGAGCTTGGGCGTAACACTCTTTTGAAGCTCTAGCTTGTTAGGAGCTTGTTGTGTACGCCCATCTGCGTGCATAAAATGTTCGTTGATTTTATTAAGCATGGCATCTATGGATAAGTTGCCATACAAAATGGTGTAGCTATTATCAAGTTTGTAATGACGTGCATGTGCGTCTAAAAATGCCTCATAGCTTAAATCGGGGATATGGTTAATATCGCCCCCAGACACATATTTATAGCAGGTATCGGGGAATAACGCCTCGTTGAGCTTGTGATAAGCCATGGTATCGGGGTTTGATAGGCTTCCTCGCATTTCGTTAAGAACAACTCCGTTATACGAAAATGGACTTTGCGAATCTTGTGCTTCAAGATGCCAGCCTTCTTGTTCAAAAATATGAGGCTCATGGTAAATATTGGGGTGCAAAACCGCATCTAAATAAATATCGGTGAGGTTCATGAGGTCTTTTTGGTTGGTACTTGATACAGGATAGATGGTTTTGTCGGGGAACGTCATTGCATTTAAAAACGTTTGCATGCTGGTTTTAAGCAGGTGAACAAAGGGCTCCTTAACATGATACTTTTGTGAGCCGCAAAGTACCGAGTGCTCAAGTATGTGAAATACTCCAGTTGAGTCTGTGGGAGGTGTCTTAAAACCAATGGTAAACGACTTATTATTATCGGCGCATGCGATCCAAAGCGCACGAGCTTTGGAAGGCTTGTGGGTAAATATATATGCGTATCCGTTTAATTCGGAAAGTTCTTGTACGTCTATAACCTCAAAATTATGATGGACTGTTCCAACGGTAAGCTCAGCTATTGGACGAGTAAAATCTTGTGCAGACTGGTGTGTGTCCAAATGGGCATCTAATTTATTTTGATGGTTAGTAGCGTGGTTGTGTGCATGAACGGTATGCATGTGCACTCCTTATCGAATGTATGTTTTGAAGTTATTGTACAGGATTGCCAAGCATACCGCTGATTATTCGTGAACCTCACATATGAATGTTGTGAAGGTCGTTAAAAATTTGAATAAGCGGGCAAACACTACGATATGTTTATAAACGTATTTATATAAAAAATCTTGTATAAAATATGCGCTTAGTGATTGGTGACGGCGCGCACATAAGAGGAGGAAGTGTTGAATCGTCAGCGTGTGAATGCTGTATCAGAACATGTAGAAGAATATCGGTCACATGGTTGGCGTCTCTTGCGTGCGTCTTATTATAAAGATACGTTGCAACCCGCGTTTATGCGTTTTAAGGCACAACATCGACTGGCGTATGGTATCGTACTTACCCTTTTAGGTGGAAGTCTTTGGGGTATGAATGCGACACTTTCTAAAGTTATTATGGATACCTATGCAGTAAGCCCGATGTGGCTGGCATGCGTGCGCGAAATTTTTACCGCAATATTGTTTTTAGGCCTTGCCAATATGCAAACGCCGCGCCAACTGCGCGACGCGCTTCACTCAAAACATGCACTCATCATGATGGTCGTGATGGCGTTTGATGTGATTTTGCTTTCTCAAGTGTCGTATCTTGAAGCAATCTTTTGGACCAATTCGGCAACTGCTACTATTTTGCAAAACTTAGGCGTGGTTTTAGTTATGCTCTATGTCTGCGTTACCAATAAGCGCCTGCCACGCCGCCGTGAAGCGTGGGGTTTGTGCTTAGCTGTTGTTGGAACATATTTTATTTCAACAGGTGGTGACCCAACACAGCTTAAGCTGCCACTTGAAGGTCTTGCGTGGGGTATGGCATGCGCAACTGCTGCTGCGATTTTGGCTATTCAGCCAATTAAGCTTATGAATCGTTACGGAAATTTTGTCGTGAATGGTCTTGCATTTTTATGCGCAGGCCTTATGCTTGCATGTTATGTGCAACCGTGGAATTCTATTCCTTATTTTGGGGTAACGGGAACGCTCTATCTTGTTTTTACAGTTGTTTTAGGAACGTTTGGAGCGTACGCGCTCTTTCTTGAAGGTGTTAAGGAAGTTGGCTCGGTTAAAGGCGTTATGCTAGGAACAAGTGAGCCGCTTGCCGCAACAATTTCAACTGCGTTGGTAATGGGTACGATGTTTTCACCTGGTGAGCTATTTGGCTTTGCACTTATTATTATCATGGTGTTCTTAACTGCATAAGCTTTGTGTATCTGCTTGCAAGAACAAAAACGCCAAAGAGAAACCGTATAAAACAAGCCTGCTCAAGATTAAGTTGCTCAAAACGCCGCCCATGAGCTGACCAAAGCAGAGATCCTTAGAACAAAAACCACCCCTTTAATTTGAGTTCAGGAACATCAATTAAAGGGGTGGAGTCTGTAATCTGCTGTTATTAACTGCTATATAAGGCTCATTTCTTCGCTGCAACGACTGTACCAAAAGACATCAGCATTAGGGTCATCTTTTTTAGGCGGACAGTATTTACGTGCTGCAGAGGGAGTAAGTCCTCCGCCGTATCCTTGTGCAAGGCCCGAAACATGTGCTCTAATAGCTGTGTCCCAGTCGCTCCAGCTTGTATTGCCCCAGCCCCAAGCGTTATGTGGCCTAAAACAATACGCACCTTTGGAGCTTTCAACCGTAGAGATTGCAGGCGACCATCGAGGATCAACGCCGTTATCCCATGCTGCCTCGGCAAAGGTTTGTCCATGTCCTGCAAGAGGAGAACCGCTTAAATATGAATTGATACGGCTTGCCCATTTGGCAACAAATGAATCTCGGTCAGTACCCATATTTACCTGTGATAATGGTGAATTTGCTGCGCCTACCGTAACGGTATTACCCGAAGCGGTTGTAAACGTTGAGCCTTCGGCCTGACGAGCTTTTTCTTCGGCGGCTTTTGCGGCAGCCGCTTCTGCTTCTGCGCGTGCAGCAGCCGCTTGTTGTGCGCGCGTACGTGCCTCTATTGCCTTATTCATGGTTGCCGAAGCATCCGCAACCGCTTGGTCTTTTTCTTGTTTATCTTGCTCAAGTTCTTTTTGAGTGCTTGTAACATCGTTTACGGTTTCAAGCAATTTACTTATAGCGTCATTATTTTTAGTTTGAATAATATTCAGGTACTGCATAAGTGAAATAAAGCTATTAAAATCTGGCGCCGATAAGAGCATCTCAAGTAAAGATGAGCTCGACCTGCTCATTCTATACATAGTACGAATAGAATGAGCAGCTTGTGCTTTAAGGTTTGGCAGCTCTTGCTGTAATTCTTGTAATTTTTTACTATTTTCTTGAACTTTTTGCTCTGCTTGAGTTGCCTGTTCTTGCGCTTGCTGTAAAGCTTTTGCTGATTGTTCCACCTCTTGTTGCAGTTGATCAACTGTGTTGTCGTCCGTTTGCTCTGCAAATATCATAGAAGAAGATGAGCATACGACACAAACGGCCAACAAGATAGAGGCGAAACCATACCATGCTTTATGCATTGTAATGATCTCCTGTAACTGCAGCACTCAACATCTGTGCTGATTGTTAGTAATCCGTTGTAGACTCGTTAGCCTTATATATTACCTTAAATATGTCACTCTCATCTACTTTCCATGTGAGCATGGACATTATGTGGATGTTTATATATGGATATCTACTTAATAACAAGGGTATCGCATTTGGGATATCTAACTAAAAATGTAGAAATTGAACCCAGAAGTGCATATTTAATTGAAGAAAGTCCGCGTGCGCCACAGATAATTAAATCGGGGGTTACTATATCGAGCATATCTTCCTTAAGCGTTTCACGAATACGACCTGCGCGAATAAGTACGCGTACGCCTTGTATGTCTTTATCTGCTTTGAGATCTTCTACCTGTTTGGCTATTGAAGACTTAAAACCTTCTTCGAGCCCATGCAAAATATCGGCGGGATACGTACTTGCGGTTTCGAGTGCAGACGCGTCTATAACATGACCGATAACTAATTCAGCATGGTAATTACGTGCAAATTCCGCCGCCTTTTGGAGTACGTAATCTTGATGTTCGCATCCATCAAGTGCTACGAAAATGGTTGAGTAGCCAAGTTTTTCTTGATCACTTTGTTGTTGGACAGCCATAACATCCTCCTAAAGTACGCGACCATCATATATAGACATACAGGTCATGAGGTATCTTTATGCGCAAGTTTATATGATTCTAAGCGTTTTTTGTGTCACATTTTTGTTAACGGTAAAAATTGTTCTGTAAAAGTTATGCTATAGCAACAAGCAATTGTTATGTGAGGATAAGGAGTACCATGCCTGCCGTGATTGAGCTTTTAAAAGCATTGCTATTTGGAATTGTCGAAGGTATTACCGAGTGGCTGCCCATCTCCTCAACGGGCCATATGCTTTTGCTCGAAAAATTTGTAGTTCTTGATGTGTCGCCAGCGTTTTGGCATATGTTTTTGGTGGTTATACAGCTTGGTGCAATTTTAGCGGTGTGTGTGTCCTTTTTTAAGGAGCTTAATCCGTTTGCTTTTACACTCACCAAAGCGCAGCGTAGTTCCATTTGGACTCTGTGGGCAAAAATTATAGTTGCCTGCATACCCGCGGCGGTTATAGGTATTCCTTTGGACGATTGGATGGACGAGCATCTTAGCAGTCCGTTTGTCATTGCTGCTGCGCTCGTGGTATACGGAGTTGTGTTTTTGTGCCTCAAAGATTCGCAGAGTAATCTTGCTATACACAAGGGTAAACATGCAAAAGCAGTTCAGCGCGAACAGCGTGAGCACACGTTTTTAGACAAACGCATTACCACACATGCTATAGATAATTTAAGCTGGAAACAAACTATTGGAATTGGATGTTTTCAGGTGCTCTCTATTATTCCAGGTACTTCGCGTTCTGGTTCTACCATTATTGGAGCGCTGCTTATGGGCTGTTCGCGCAGTGTTGCCGCGCAATTTACGTTTTATTTAGCAGTTCCTGTTATGGTGGGAGCGTCTGGATTGCGATTGGTAAAGTTTTTTATAAAGGGGAATACCTTTTCAACAATGGAAGCTGCTACGCTCGCGGTGGGATGTTTAGTAGCGTTTTTAGTATCTATGGCAGTGGTTAAATTCCTTATGCGTTATATTAAACGCCATGACTTTTCGATTTTTGGGTGGTATCGAATTGCGCTTGGTATTGCCGTTGCTACATATTTTTGGCTTATATAATATCGTCAGTCTATATACAAATTATGCATAATTATACCATAAAATATCTTAAATATTGTATCTAAATTCATAATTATTACGTGTTCATGTAGGTCGTGTGAGTTTAACGTTTCAGATTAGGAAATTATGGTTTTGTGTACACGGATACAATATTTGTTGGGTACTATAATTATCCCATACGCCGTAGCCGTTATGAGCGTCTTGCGCGAACGTGCACGTTAGTGTGCATAACGGTGGTATATAAGTATTCGTAACGCTTTGTTGTAGGTTTGGGATACAAACCTATAGATGTAAGCAAAAGGAGGTAGCAATATGGCGTTTTCGTTATTCAACACTTCGGTCACAAGACGACAAGCTCTTCGCTTAGGTTTGGGCGGAGCATGTTGTTTGGTTGGATTATCTCAAGCAGCCTGTACACCACAAGATGTTGCTCCCTCACAAGAACAGCCAACAGTTAAAGGTATCGATAAAGAAGCATTTGACGCGCTTATTGCGCAAGGTCCTGTGGCTTCGCAAGCCGATATTGACAAAAGCACATGGGCAAGCCAGGTGGCAAAAGCACAAAAGCTTCGTGTTGGTGGTGTAAAAACTTCTATTCTATTTGCATCTCTTGACGAAGCCGATGGGAAAATTCGTGGTTTTGATGCAGGTTTGGTTTCATTGCTTACGCGCTATGTCTTAGGTGATGAGTCAAAGAGCGATCTTACCTTGGTTACGTCTAATACGCGTGAGTCGGTTCTTCAAAACGAGCAGGTTGATGTTGTATTTGCAACGTATTCCATAACGGATGCTCGCAAAAAAGCCGTGTCATTTGCAGGCCCTTATTATTCTACACAACAAGGGATTATGGTTGCTCAGTCCAACACTACTATTAATGGGTTGTCCGATCTTGCTCAGAAAAACGTTGCCGCGCAGTCGGGTTCTACAGGCCCTACGATTTTAGAGCAGCTTGCGCCCGAGGCAAAAGTTCAAGAGTTTACTACCGACGAAGAGGCTCGAAATGCTCTTTCGCAAGGTAGAGTAGACGCTTATGTTATCGATGAAACCATGCAACGCGGTTCAATTGTTAGAAATCCAGGCAAATACAAGCTGGTAGGAGAGTCGTTTGGCCCGGTTGATTATTATGGCATTGGGCTTCCTCTTAACAGCGACGGTGTTGATTTTGTTAACACGTTCCTTAAAAAGGTTGAAGATGCTGGTTTATGGGCAGAACTATGGAAAGTTGCAATTGGCAACCGCACCGAGGCTACCAAAGTGCCTACTCCACCTTCAATAGGAGTATAGGCTCGTAAAGATACGTCTTGTTAAGTTATAGCATCGTAGGGTTGTTCATAAGCGAGGAATAATGGGATTTCAAGAATTATGGGCTACGTATGGTTCGATGTATCTAATGGCGTGGACAGTTACTATGAAGATGGCACTTATTTCGTATGTAAGTGCCACTCTTCTTGGATGCATTGTTTCGATTATGCGTATAAGCCCTATTTATCCACTGCGTTTAACAGGGGATGCGTACGTACATATATTTCGTAATATACCTGCAATTTCTTTACTTGTCATTGTGGTTTATGCTCTTCCAAATTTAAAGATTATTTTGCCGTATGATGCCTGCGTTATGGTAACGGCAGCACTTATTGGTGCGGCATTTGCCTCGGAAAATATTATGACAGGTATCAATACCATTGCTTTAGGTCAAATCGAGGCAGCTCGCTCACTTGGCTTTACGTTTATGCAGAGTTTAAGGGCTGTTATTTTACCCCAAGCGTTGCGTTCGTGCGTGCTTCCTATGACTAATCTTTTGATTGCGCTGATATTAACTACGGCAATTGCTTCTCAGGTGCCGCTTGTTCCGCAGGAGCTTACCGGACTGGTTTCCTACATTAACACGCGTGCTGTAGGTGGAGTTGCTGCATTTGCCATATCCGCCTTTGGCTATGTCTCCGCCTCAATTGTGGTTGCGTATGCAGGAAATAAACTGGACAGGATGGTGAGAATTAAACGATGAATACTAATTCTTATCCATCAGTTCGTGACGCGCTCTTTGAGCAGCCTGGCCCTAAAACAAAACGGTTGGTTTCGGCTCTCACCTCTATTTCTTTAATTGTGCTTGCGGCATTTGTAGCAAGTATTGTGTATCGGTTTTACATAACCGGTCAATTGGCACCTCGATTTTGGAATTTCTTTTTGTTACCTACAACGTGGATCTTTTTATTACAAGGTCTTGTTGGCACGCTTTCGATAGCTCTCGTAGCAGGAATTCTTGCTTTATTGCTTGGCCTTGTGCTTATGCTTTGCCGTATAAGTCATAATCGTTTTCTTAAGATTCCAGCACGTATATGTATCGATTTCTTCCGTGGAGTGCCAAGTCTTTTACTCATTTACTTTTGTTTCTTGGTAATTCCGCAATATGGCATTAAGATGCCTTCGTTTTGGATGATTACGCTACCTGTGGCGTGTGCCGCGGCTGCTGTTTTGGCGGAGGTCTTTCGCTCGGGTGTACATGCTGTTGCAAAAGGTCAAAAGGAAGCAGCGTATGCGCTTGGCTTTACTCGTGCTCAAGTGTTACAAAAGGTTGTTTTGCCACAGGCAATTCGCTACGTTATTCCAGCGCTTATAGCACAGCTCGTTGTTGTTGTGAAAGACACTACGGTTGCCTATGTTGTAAGTTATCCCGATTTGTTGCAAAACGCACGGGTTCTTATTACTAATTACGATGCGCTTGTTTCGGTGTATTTGATCGTTGCGCTTATCTATATTGCAATTAACTGGTCGCTTAACAACATTTCTAAGTGGTATACCAAAAAGACAAGCGTGCCGGTGTCAAGCTCAAAAGTTGATTTGTCGGTTGAAATGAGCGAAATTTAGGGAGTCGGTATGGAAGATATAAAACAAGCCGAAGAAATGCCAAAATCTTCTCAGGATATTCCTGTTGTTGAGTTTAAATCGGTGAATAAGTATTTTGGTAAATTACATGTATTAAAAGACATAAACCTCTCTATTAAAGCAGGTGAAGTGGTTGTAATTATTGGCCCCTCTGGTTCGGGAAAGTCTACCTTATGTAGAACAATTAATCGCCTTGAAACCATTGATTCGGGCTCGATACTGCTTGATGGCGAGCCTTTACCTCAAGAGGGAAAAGAACTTGCAGCAATGAGAAGCCGTATTGGCATGGTTTTTCAGTCGTTTAACTTGTTTGCACATAAAAGCATCCTCGATAACGTGTGCATGGCGCCAATTGCCGTTCTTAAACGACCAAAAGACGAGGTACAAGCTGAAGCTCTCAAGCTTTTAAAGCGTGTAGGTGTAGAAGCACAAGCACATAAAGTCCCTGCCCAGCTTTCTGGTGGCCAGCAGCAGCGTGTGGCTATTGCTCGCTCGCTTGCAATGCACCCCGAAGTTATGCTGTTTGATGAGCCTACCAGCGCACTTGACCCCGAAATGATTAATGAAGTACTTGATGTTATGGTTTCGTTGGCAAAAGAGGGCATGACCATGGTTGTTGTAACCCACGAGATGAATTTTGCTGCCCGTGTTGCCGATCGAATTGTGTTTATGGCTGATGGACAAATTTTGGAGGAAGCTTCTCCACAAGAATTCTTTGCCCAGCCAAAAACCCAGCGTGCGCAGGACTTTTTGGACTCTATTACCAATCACTAAGCATACAATTCCAATTAATGTCGCGCCATGCGTGTAAACTAAAAAAGAAATAGGTAGTGTAGTGGCTGCATATTTTGTGCGGCCACCATTTGATTTTGGAGATGTGCATGGCGTTAGTTGCTCAAGATACATTGTTTTCCCCACAAGATTTTAATGCTGATATGTCCCATAGTCATCAAAGTGGTGAAAGTGACGCTTTGCCGCACGCGCGGCAAAGAAGGGTAGATATAGATTCTCTTAATCCGCAACAAAAACAGGCTGTATTGTGCACGCAAGGTCCTCTTTTGGTGCTTGCAGGAGCAGGTTCGGGTAAAACGCGTGTTTTAACGTATCGTATTGCAT
>CAMQEO010000015.1 GCA_946999785.1 uncultured Atopobium sp. | reverse complement strand
TGTTGTATTGCTGTGTTTATGGGTGCACAGTCGAGTTTTGATCTCGCATGGAACGTCTCGGACATCCTCATGGGCATCGAAGCTATAATCAACATCATCGCAATTCTTCTCTTGGGTAAATGGGCTATAGCGGTACTTGTGGACTACCAAGAGCAGAAGAAAAAAGGACTCGATCCGGTATTTGTGGCAAGTAATATCCCCGGTTTGCCTGCGTGTGAGTGTTGGAATACGCCGCGTGAAAAGATTGAGCATATGGAACACGTTCGTGCGAAAGAAGCGTATAAGCGGCTCTCCGATGAATTGTTACGCGATTAACAAAGGCATGCACGAAGCGTTTTGCGCATGTGGGAGCGTTCAGTAGGAACAGGCGTCCGTGCAAAACGTCCGCGTTCATATTCGTATAATAACACGCGCAAGATGAGCACATTTGCGCGCGTTTTTTGGACTATAGTCCATAGGTTTATACCTAATGTGCACGGTGAGGTTTTTGTACGAAATACGGTAGGAAGAAATACAGAAAATCTTGTTTACATTACCTTTTGAACAGGTATTTTGAAAGTATATTCTAGTTTGGTCTGTATTTCATTTTTTTAAATTGTGGAGTTTAACTACTGTTTGCACATATTTATAAGAAATATTCAAATTACACTTTGACATTCCTTCTATTTTTGTTATAGTAAACAAGCTTGCTTTTTTGGAAGTGGCAACGTGGCTGGGTAGCTCAGTTGGTAGAGCAGGGGACTGAAAATCCCCGTGTCAGGGGTTCAATTCCCTTCCCAGCCACCAGTTCTTTATCTCCTTTTTTACATAATCTACCTGCAGAAACGCAAACACTCTTATACGTAAAAATTCATTAATTGCGTTAAGTGTGTAAAAGTGTGAGTTACCGTGTTTAACTGGTGTGACAGGTTGTGACCGATACACCAAAAAATTCTCATGTGACAGAAATGTGACAATTTTTATCAAAAAATAACCTATAATTCACTAAATTTATTGACCATATCGGCCACTTGAAAACGTATATATTGTTTAACCTTGGTTGTGATATTGGCGCGACCTAAAAGCTTGCTTACTTTCGTTACATATATGTCAGCGTCCAGCCAGAGGACTGAAGAGCGAATCTAGAACCAAAAAATGGGCTTACAGTTCGTCATACAAGCTTTGGAACATAATGATAAACTAAAAAATATTAAAAAATAAGGTGGCTCCTCCCATTAGCGGAGCAGCGCACCTTATTCGATTTGAATTATACCGCAAAGCGCACTACACGCAAACACATATGTGGCGCAACACCAACATCGTTATCAAAGAGTCTGCAGAAACCCATTTTCTCATCCGCACGGATAGAAAGGACATATCATGGCTAAAGATGATGTACAACAAGCCTAGACCCATTGAGGCTCAAAACCGCCAGAAGAGCGACTAATAATCACACGAGCTGCAGAAACGTACTAGATTAACTTATGCAAGTTCGGTAGGCCAGACACAATCGTCGGGCATGGTTGCAGACCCATCGGCAATATCAGAAGGAATTGAGCTATCCGATTTCATGAGCTCTTGGATACTTACAATCTTAAATCCATCTGCAATAAGCTTATCCAAGATTTGAGGAAGAGCTTCTAGGTCTTGATCGCGCTTTCCGCCACCGTCATGCATTAAGACCACGCTACCAGGAGTAACATTTTTTAACGCGCCATCAATAATTTTGTTCACGCCAGGCTGTTTCCAGTCAAGCGTATCTTGCGTCCATAAAATTTCGGATGATACAATGCCTTGGCTATCGAGCCATGTCTTAGTTGTAAAATCGCCATAAGGTGGTCTAAACATTGTAGTTGTAATTCCAGTTGCCTCTGAAAGCGATTCTTTCACTTTACTAAGTTCTTCACGTAGCTGATCGGGCTTTTTCTTGGATAAAAGTGGATGCGTATAGCTGTGTCCAGCAATATAATGCCCTTCGTCCAGTACCTTCTTAGGCTGCTCTTTCATGTTGTCAACATTTTGACCGATGTTAAAGAACGTAGTTTTAATCCCTCTATCAGACAAAATCTTAAGGTATCGATCGGTATAAATGCTCGGACCATCATCAAACGTAACAGAAATGAGCTTTTCTCCGTTATCGGGCTTAATATTCTGCCCGTGAATGATACAATTCTGCACTTCTTGAATTACATCGCCATCTGCGGTGATACCAGACTCTTTACCAGTTCTAATTTCTTTTTTACCAACTTTACCCCATTGTGCAACATAGCGTACGGTAGCCCATGCTACACCTGTTGTTGCAAGCTTAGGCTGGGTTTCTTGAATTTGAACGTCGTAGTCTTCCATGCGATTGTTACCGTTAGCGAAGTTTACATGCTCGCCACCAGCCACATGCCAATTGGCAAATTCTTTTTCGTCAAGGTCATTGTCATCTATAGAAACACTATAGGGATAACCTTGCGCATCTTGCAAAACACTACCGTCAACTGCAATATAATTACCTGGCTCAACAGAAAGACCTGCTTGCTTATACAAATCGTCTAGTGTTGCTCCTGGACGAACTGATATCTTTTGGTCATTAACATAGACATCAACTTTACGTTGCAACCAGGCGGCTAAGCCCGCAACAACCGCTGCCGCACCTACACATCCCCAGATAAAGCGTCTTCTGGTTACGGGAGCTTTTTTGTACGCTTGTGCTGCATACGCAGCGCTTGGTTCTACAAGCTCGGTAAGTACACCGCGATCGCTATCAACAGAATTTCTTTTATAGTGGCTCATTACATCAAGTGGCGCTTCAACATGATTAGAAAAAGAGCCAAAGGTAGTCTGTGTATCCTGATTAGTATAAGATGCTGGTTCACCGCTATTATCTACTACATCTGTAGGCTTTTCATGAATTGTATCTTGATGATAAGCTTGCTGCTGCAACTCTTTTTGCTCTTCCTGTTTGACAAAAGATGCTGCATGACGAGGGTGTGAATGTTTACTCTGCATACGTTTTCCAATGGACATTTTTACACACTTCTTACAATATAGTTACAAACAATATAGTATCTAAAAGGTACTATAGTAAGTCAAATAGAGGATATACACCTCTTATATTACTACCCGTAAGTTTAGCGTTGTATTGATATATAGAATAGGAGTTTATATAAAATGCATAAGAAAAATTTGGATTGGTCTGCGCTCACATTTGCATACAAACCCTGCGATTATAGTTATGTATCAAACTATAAAGATGGAGCATGGGACGAGGGTTGTCTTACAACACAACACAGCCTTACTATCTCTGAATGTGCTGGTATTTTTCATTATTGTCAAGAGGTTTTTGAAGGGCTCAAAGCTTATTCAACAAAGGATGGCCGCGTTGTTTGCTTTAGACCCGATCAAAATGCACAACGCATGAGTGATTCTGCAAAGCGTCTGTGCATGCCTTCATTTCCCGAGGAGCGTTTTGTAGCAGCAGTTGAGGAAGTTGTTCGTGCAAATGCTGCTTGGATTCCACCTTTTGGATCTGGGGCTACGCTTTATATTCGTCCATTTATGATCGCAACTGGTGACGTAATAGGTGTTAAGCCTGCAGATGAATACCAATTCCGTATTTTAGTAACGCCAGTAGGTCCATACTATCAAGGTGGCGTTAAGCCAGTTCGCGTACGCGTGCCAAAATATGATCGTGCAGCACCTCATGGTACCGGAAACATTAAAGCAGGTCTTAACTATGCTATGAGCATGTATCCATCAGTTGAGGCTCATAGCTTAGGTTTTGCCGATAACATGTACCTTGATCCTCAAACACATACCTTTGTAGAGGAGTCAGGCGGCGCAAACTTCCTGTTTGTTGATGCGCAAGGACATCTTATTGTTCCTCAATCGGCAACTGATTCTATTTTGCCTTCTATTACCCGTAGATCATTAGTTGATGTTGCAGAAAAACTTCTTAACATCACCGTTGAAGAGCGTCCGGTGCGCTTTGATGAAGTTCACAATTTTGTTGAATGCGGTATGTGCGGTACAGCAGCTGTTATATCACCTGTTGGTGAAGTGCAAAATGGGGAAGAAACCATCGTATTTGGCGCTGGCATGAAAGAAGTTGGACCTGTTATGAAGCTTCTTCGTAAAACGCTTACCGACATTCAGTCATCAGAGCGTGAAGATACCTTTGGTTGGGTTCACGAAATTACTCTTGAGGTATAATAAGGAACGTTATAGTTTGTCCATATACTGATGGTAAAAGGATGATGATTGTGGCACAAAGGATTCAAGGAACAGAGGATTTGTACGGCGACAACATGCGTGCATGGAACTTTGCGCTTACCTGTGCGGCTGAGCTTTTTAATACGCATGCGTTTGACATGATAGAAACTCCTGCGCTTGAGCAAGTTGATACGTTTGTTCATGGTATTGGCGAATCTTCAGACGTTGTACGTAAAGAAATGTTTCGCGTTTTTTCTGGCGCTTTGTTAGAAAACCTTTTAAGCTCTCAATCTGAACAACATCTTAAACCTAAGCAGCGTATGGCACTTCGTCCCGAAGGAACCGCAGGCGTTGTGCGTGCTGTGGTTGAACACAATCTTATTCCACAAGGTGCTTCTCCGCTTAAAGTTTGGTATGGTGAAGCAATGTTTCGTGGAGAACGTCCTCAAAAAGGTCGTCTTCGTCAGTTTCATCAAATAGGTTGCGAATGGTTGGGTGCCGATGATCCATGCGCTGATGCCGAGTGCATTATGATGCTTATGGAATTTTACACGCGCATGGGTTTTGAGTCCAACCAGCTTGTTTTACATATCAACTCTATGGGCGATCAAGCTTGTAGACCGGCTTACCGTGAATCTGTTCGTGCTTTTATTAAAGATCACCAAGACCAGATGTGCCCAGATTGTCTTGAGCGCGCAACTATTAATCCTTTGCGTGCGTTTGATTGTAAAAATGAGCATTGTCATGAGATCATGTCCGATGCTCCTCTTGCAAAAGATAATCTATGCGCTGAGTGCAAAACTCATTATGAACGTGTTAAAGCGTTTCTTGATGAGGCACATGTTGCCTACGTTGAGGATCCCACACTTGTCCGTGGACTTGACTATTACACGCGCACCGTTTTTGAAATTGAATGTCCGCAAGCACATGTTGGTTCCATTGGTGGCGGCGGTCGCTATGATGGACTGGTTGAGCTCGAAGGAGGCCGTCCTACCTGTGGTTTAGGTTGGGCGCTTGGCTTTGAGCGTATGATTTTGGCACTACAAACATTTGGCACACAGCCATGGAAAACTACCCCTGCTTGTGTGTATGTTGCCTTTACTTCTGACGCCGAGCGCATGTATGCGTTTAATGTTTGTGCGCAACTGCGTGAAGCAGGCATTCGTACCGAATCCAATTATCAAGGGCGTTCTCTTAAGAGTCAGTTTAAGCAAGCCGATAAATTAGGTGCTCGTTTATGTGTAGTCATCGGCGAGCATGAAACTCAAAATCAGTCGGTTACGGTGCGCGATATGCAAACGCATGAGCAAACAGAAATTCAATTAACTAATCTTGTTTCAGAGCTTACGGCTAAGCTCTAACGAGTGCGCGTAGTTGTAAGTAGTTGTGAGTGAATGGCTATGCATTACCCAATGCATAGCCTAAGTAAGCTACCATAAATATTGCCACGACTGTTATGAGCGCCGAGTAGACAAGCGCCATAACTGTTATTGCAAAGTATATGGTCTTCCATACGATAGTTAAGATGCGCTGTCGTGTATTCACTGGTTTATGAGCTTGTGTATCGTCTTTTTGAGCTAGGTTTTGATAAACTTTGATTCCTATCGAAATTGCAAGCAAGATATACGCAACACAGTTAACGCCAATAATAACATAGAGTACGTCGAATGTTGGTAGAGCTAGTGAAAACGGTAAAAATTTAAAAGAGATTACTGCAAGCATTAAGATAAGAGATAGAGCATGTAAGACTTGCGATATGCGTGTAAGATTTTTCATCTCTGACCTTTCTATGTCTTTTGATACACGTACAGTATACTATAGCTAAATTGTTACATGAGAGGAGCGGCTATGAGACACCATAGTGCCTGTACCACCATTTTAGTAGGGAAGAAAGCTTCTATTGACGGTTCAACCATGATCGCGCGTAATGATGATACATTTAGACCCATTACGCCGCAAAAGTTTATTATTGAACCCGCGCGCACAAACGACAAAGGAAAAATCTTAAAGTCTTGGCTTAATAAATTTAGCATGGAGCTTCCTGCTGATGCCGATAGAGTTCCTGCTGTTCCTAATGTTGATTATAAAAAGTGCGGTTATTACGATGAAAGCGGAATCAACCAGCATAATGTTTGTATGTCGTGTACCGAATCTACCTACGGCAATTCTCGCACACTTGCATTTGATCCTCTTGTTCGCGATGGTTTAGATGAAGACTGCATGCAAACCGCCGTGCTTCCCTATATTACTTCGGCTCGTCACGGTGTTGAATATTTAGGTTCGCTCATAAAAAAGTATGGTAGTCCTGCAGGTAATTCGGTGTTATTCAGTGATAAAGATGATATCTGGTACATGGAAATTGTAACAGGTCATCATTGGGTTGCGCAGCGTATTCCCGACGATTGCTATGCTGTTGCTCCTAACTGTGTTTCTATTGAATGCGTTGATTTTGACGACCCCGACAATTTTATGTACAGCGAAGGGATTCGCGAATTTGTGGATACACATCGTCTTAATCCTGATCGTAACTGTTGGAATGTACGTCATATTTTTGGTACCGCAACCGATGAGGATAGGCATTACAATACCTCTCGTACGTGGTATGTTCAAAAATACCTCAATCCCGAGCGTACCCAAGATCCTGAAGATTTTAATCTTCCGTTTATATCTCGTGCGCAAAAGCTTATTACGCGTGAGGATATCCAATTTTTGCTGGGATCGCATTATCAAAACACTCCCTACGATCCACTAGGTCATGGCGCGGATGCTGATAAACATAAGTTTCGTCCCATTGGCCTTAACAGAACTCAAAATGCTCATATTTTGCAGATTAGAAACGACGTTGCAGGGGATAGAGCAGCAATTATGTGGCTTTGTATTGGAGGACCTACCTTTACGCCGTTTATTCCATTTTTCACTAATATGAATGATACTGATGCTTCGTTCAAAAACACGAGCATGACGTATAATGCGCGTGACGCATGGTGGTATTACAAATCGCTTGCCGCGCTTGTAGAGAGTCACTATGCTCACTTTGCTCTGGCAAATGCCGCGTATCTTGATGAGCTTAATCGTTGGTACCGTGCGCGTGTTGAAGAAATTATTGAGCAAAGCCGTGATCTTACGGGTGACGAGTTAACAGCGTTTTTGACAAAAGAGAATCAAAAGACTGTTGCACATACGCGAAAAGAATCCGAAAAGCATATGGGCGAGTTGTACACTCAGGCTATTTTGCTGTCGAAGCTTACGTTTAAGATGGATGCTAATTTATAGGCTGATTTTTGTTGATAGCTTGTCTTATAGCACATTGCGTATCTTGATTAATATGAAGTTTTCAGAGATTATTGACCCTACCGGTATTTGCAAAGATATTACCGGTTTAGGGCATTGGGGAAGTGGCAATGTAGAATTGTTTATGGAGCATCAGGATGAATTAGATCAAATCATGGAAATTGTAAGCAATCTTTTGATGCACAGGTAGAATAATGATTTTGGTATGTCAAGGAGGTTCTCCTATTTGAAAAAGAAAAAAGACGAAATAACCATCCGTTCCAGTGCAGCAGAATACCTAACCTATGTTGCCTCTGTTGGTGATCAGCAGGATAGTATTGAGATGCGTTATGAGGATGAGAATATATGGCTGACGCAGAAGATGATGGCTACGCTGTATGATGTGGATATTCGTACAATCAATGAGCATATTAAGAAGATTTATTCCGACTCAGAGCTTGAGGAAGATTCAACTATCCGGAATTTCCGGATAGTTCAAACCGAAGGTTCACGTCAGGTGACTCGTGATACAAAGCATTATAATCTTCAAATGATTATTGCGGTTGGATTTAAGGTGAACAATGAGCGAGCAGTGCAGTTTCGTAAGTGGGCCAATGGCATAGTGAAGGACTACACCATCAAAGGATGGGTCATGGATGATGAACGCCTGAAAAATGGTGGATCTGTGCTCACAACAGAGTACTTTGACCGTTTGCTTGAGCAGATTCGTGAAATTCGTCTTTCTGAGCGTAGATTTTATCAGAAGATAACTGACATCTATGCCACAGCTCTTGATTATGACCGCACAGCGAAAACAACGAAGAAGTTCTTTGCAAAGGTTCAAAATAAGATGCATTATGCAATTCACGGTCATACGGCAGCAGAATTGATTTATGAGCGAGCAGATGCAGACAAGCCACATATGGGTCTAACCACTTGGGCGGCAGCACCAGAAGGAAAGATTGTAAAAAGTGACGTAAGCGTTGCAAAGAATTATCTGAATGAGCAGGAAATGCGTTCTTTAGAGCGTATTGTTTCGGCGTATCTGGATCTGGCAGAAGATCGTGCTGAACGTCATATTCCGATGACAATGAAGGATTGGGCAAAACGTCTGGATTTATTCTTGATGGCTGATGACAGAGAGATTCTTCAGGATGCAGGTAAAATCACAGCAGAGATTGCAAAGGCAAAAGCGGAGACTGAATTTGAAAAGTATCGTGTTATTCAGGATAGATTGTTCATGTCTGACTTTGATAAATACATGCTGGAATTGGAAGAGAATACGAAGAAGTCATAGGATCGGTTCTTCGCCAAATCTAACCTTTATGTTGGCCTCACTCGTCCGCCACGAGTTGGACGACCTTTTAAGATTTCTGCTTCAACCATCTTGTATCTGCTATATGCGTAGCGTAGGAAAATAAGCCCAAGCACAGGCATACAATATTGATTTGATGTGAGCTTGGAACCAGCACGTAATAAATCCGTAGATTCCCATAATTCTGATTCAAGTTTTCTTGTATTAATTATTTTGATTTTTTCTCCGCTATAAATTCCAAAATATCGTTGGACGTGCAGTGTAGGGCCGTGCAAATGCCTTCCACTTTCTCTAGTGATATATATTTTCCCGTCCGTAGTTTGGTAATAATGTTGGCGGAAATATTGCTCATTCTCATTAAGTCCTGATTGGACATATCTTCTTCAATCATGCGATGTAAGTTGTGCATGCCTGCAGTGCGCACTGCGGCACCTTTGTGCGCCAGTGCTGCTACAGACATATGGCGTTTTATTTTCAAGGCACTTATTGTGTATAAGAACCACGATAAACCCCGTACATGGTATTTATGTTTCTGATAGGTTACTAATTATATTTTATGTACGACTTTGCAAAAACACATGGTATTACTGTAATAACAAATTTCGAATTCCTTCGCCTCAAGGGTTGGGCGTTTTCAAAGTGTTAGTGTTTTCGGATTTGTTGCGAAGCGTTTCGCAATACCTTTTAAGGTATTGCGTAACATGTTCGCGAATGTGTATGATAGTACAAGTTCTTAAAAACTTGATGCTGCACTATAACCTAAAGGAGGTTGCCATGCTTGCTCAAACTGCGCTTACGTGTGTTGCGTCTGCTTCTAATAATTCTTCTGTACAGGCATGGTGGTGGCAATCTTTAGCTAAGTGTTAATTACTCTGAAGTATTGCTGATTTTTGTAGAGGGCTTTCGGAGTAATTCTGAAAGTCTTTTTATTTACATTTCTTTATACGTTTTTTATCAAATATATCTATGCTGTGCGCATGTTGATATCCACGAAAGGACTTATTATGTCATACGAACAAGCTCAAGAATTAAACACTCAAAACACAGTCAATCCTTTTGAAGAAATTACGAGCGATGTGTCACAAAACGCAACACCTCATCACGCGCTTTCAATTTCATCGCTTATTTTGACTGCTGTTCTTTTAGCTGCTGGTTGTATTTTGGATTTAACGGTAGCAAAGTCTTTGGCAATTACGGGAATCCAGCCCGAATTTGTTATTGCTTCGTTTTGCTTAAGTATTTTATTGCTTAAACCTAATGTAGTTCAGGGCATTATTATTGGCGCACTTGCCGCAACGCTTATTCAGCTCAATACGTCAATTCCTGGTCTTGAGTATGCATGCGATATTCCTGCCTCTGCTTGCATGACTCTTATGACGCTTGCCTATACTCATATGTTTGGCCATATACGTAATTCAAAGCTCGATCCATTTCCCTTTATTTTAACGTTTGTCGCCACACTTATTTCTGGCGGTATCTTTGCAACCGTTGCAACCCTTGTATTCTTGCACCTCGAACTTGGTGCCGCTTTGGTAATGGCTCCTATTGTGGTGGGAACTGCTTTTGCAAATGGACTTGTGGTTGCCTTGCTGTATCAGCCTCTTAAATTGGTTTTGCACAAATAACATCCAAACAATTCTGCATGTGACAATTATGCGTGAGTATCTTGGTAAAAATTGTTATACTGACAAAAGAGCAGCGTACACAGCGCCTATGGTGAAGTATGCTTAAAATACAAGTTAAACTGCCTAAACGTTTTCATGGACTATAAGGGAAAGGGCATATGCGCGAAGATAAATCAATACCACGTTATGATGATACGCAAGATGTGTCTCATGCATCTCAGCTTATGCCACTTATCTCTTTTAAGCATGTAAGCTTTACGTATGCAACGCAGCAGAATTCGCAAGCCGATATTGCGCGCTCTACCGCTCGTACAAAATCAACTGCAGATGTTTCCGCTGCTCGTTTGCCCCAGCAACAAGTTTGTGCGCTTAAAGACATAAATACTTCCATTTATGAAGGTGAATTTGTAGGAATTATCGGCTCTACTGGAGCTGGTAAAACAACATTGGCTTCGCTAATGACAGGAGCTATACCTCATCATTTTGCTGGAACATTAAGCGGTAGCGTTACGATTTACTCAAAAGAATCGAAAACGCTCTCACTTACTCAAATTGCACGATATATTGGCTCTGTTATCCAAGATATTGATGCTCAAATGGTTGCAAGCAATGTTGAAGACGAGCTTTTGTTTGGTCTTGAAAATTTTGGAATTGCTCACGATGAAATTTATTCACGTATGGATGAAGCTTTGCGTGCGGTAGGTATTTTAGACTTAAAATATCGTGATATAGACACACTTTCGGGCGGACAAAAACAAAAAGTTGCTATTGCTGCAATTTTGGCGCTGCGTCCGCGCGTTATGATTTTAGATGAGCCAACGTGTGCGCTTGACCCAGTTTCTTCCGAGATGATTTTTTCGATTCTTTGTGACTTAAATGCAACATACGGAATTACCATAGTGGTCATTGAGCAAAAAGTTGCACTTTTGTGCAGGTATTGCCGTCGTCTGCTTGTGTTGTCGCAAGGTGAGCTCTGCTTAGATGCGCCTATTGATGAAGCACTCAAGCAACGCGAACTTTTGGATTCGGTAGGAATTAACTATCCGCGTACTACGCGCTTAATCCAAACGCTGCGGGCGCGCGGTTTGAATGATTCAAGTACGTCGCATCAAAGAATGCCGGTAAGCGTTGCCGATACCGTGGGCGTACTGGATGATATGCTTTCGTCTGTTCCTTCGCAATCATTTGTGCACGATATGCACCAACCGCTTTCAGACGATAGTATTGCGCGAATCCATACATCTTCATTACCACAAGGTACATGTATATCGCAGCAGGTACAAGATTGCCCAGAGACTTTGGCTTTTGAACATGTTTCGTTTTCGTACGCTGGTTCTAAAGAAACGCTGAGTGATATCTCATTTTCAATTTATCCTGGAGAGCTTGTTGCACTTGTTGGACAAAATGGAGCAGGCAAAACAACTATTACCAAGCTCATTAATGGTCTATTGCGTCCGCGTGTTGGAACAATTTCTTTGTGCGGAACCTCCACACAAAACATGCCTGTAAGCACGCGCGCGCGTTTTGTTTCTACGCTTTTTCAAAACCCCGATTATCAGCTTTCAAAACCTAGTGTTCGAGAAGAAGTTGCGTTTAGCTGTTTGTTAGTTGGAATCGAGAAAGATAAAGCGTATGCTCGTGCCGATAAGGTTATTGATGAGTTAAATCTTGATCCCTCTGCCAGTCCTTTTATGCTTTCGCGCGGTCAGCGTCAGATGGTAGCACTTGCAGCAACCATGGTAACCCATCCGCGCTTATTGCTTTTGGACGAACCAACGTGTGGCCTTGATTTTGTTGAGTGTCAGTGTGTAATGGAGCATGTGGTACGTTTGCAACAAACAGGTTGTGCCGTTCTTATGGTATGTCATGACATGGAAGTTGTGGCCGATTATGCTACGCGTCTTATGGTTATAAGTGAGGGCAAGCTTCTTGCAACAGGGGATATGCAAAGTATTTTCTCCCAAGAATCTCTTTGCCGCCAAGCTGCAATTTCTCCTTCTCAGCTGGCAAGTGTGGCACATGGCTTAGTAAACAAATCATGGACGGTTTGTACCAACTGTTATACACAAGAGTTGCTGTTAGAAGCATGTGCTCTAAAACAAAACCGCACTCAAGGAGTGTAGTATGAATACGATTCTTTCTTATCACGAAGATAAAACGCTTCTTCATCGTGCAAATCCACTTTCAAAACTTGTTTTAGCAATGAGTGTAGTTATAGCTGCGTTTATTACTTCAGATTGTCGCGCACTTGTGGTACTTGCACTTCTTATTGTGCTTACGATGTATTCAGCGCATATTTTATCGGCATTACGCTCGTTGCTCAAAGCTATTTTGATTTTATCCTGTGTTATGTTTTGCCTTCAAAGCATGCTTAATCAAGGGGGAACACATCTGTTTTTATGGATAACAGATGCAGGACTCATAAGTGCCTTGCGCGCGGCGCTTCGGCTCTTTTGTTTTGCTTTGCCGCTGGTAAGTATGCTTTCGGTTACTAAATTAAATGATCTTGCTAATGCCTGTGTTGCATATTTGCATATTCCATATTGCTATGCATTTACTATTACCACTGCTATTCGCTTTGTTCCTATCTTTGCGTACGAAATGACACAAATTAGTGAAGCTCAAATGGCGCGCGGCGTTCAATTTGATACACCCAATCCGTATAAGAAGCTTAAGCTCATGATGCCGCTCATTATTCCGCTTTTAGTTTCATCGGTACGTAAGGCCGATATGTGTGCTTTGGCGGCAGAACAGAGGGGCTTTTATCTACGCACAGCACAGAGTTCGTATAAAACGTATCCGTTCTTACCTCAAGATGGTGTACTTTTTCTCGTTTCTTTTATTTTAATTGCCGCTGCCTGCGCTTTATCGTTACTATAAAAAGGATGTTACTTTTTAAGGAGGGCGTATGGCAACCAATACTTTTACCGATTTGTGCCACATCTTTGTCAAAGGTGGAGATGGCGGTGCAGGTTGTATGTCGTTTCGTAGAGAAGCATACGTCCCTAAAGGTGGCCCAGATGGTGGTGATGGAGGAGAAGGCGGAAGCATTATACTTCGTGCAAAGACGTCAGTTTCTTCTTTAGTTGCCTTTAGGTTTAAACATCATTTTAGAGCCGAGCGCGGAACACACGGCCAAGGTGCTCGTAAACATGGAAAAGACGGAGAGTCTCTTATGTTAGATGTACCCGTTGGTACCGTGGTAAGAGAACTGGATCCAAAAACTATGAAGCCACTGTATACGTTGGCAGATCTTACTGTTGATGGACAAGAGGTTGTGGTTGCGCAAGGAGGACATGGCGGCCGCGGTAATATTCACTTTGTGACATCTGTTCGACGTTCTCCTGCTTTTGCCGAGAAAGGCGAGCCTGCACAGGAGCATTGGATTGAACTCGAAATGAAAGTTATGGCCGATGCTGCACTGGTTGGTATGCCGTCGGTAGGAAAAAGTTCGCTCATCGCGCGCATCAGCGCTGCTCGTCCAAAAATTGCTGATTATCCGTTTACCACGCTTGTTCCAAATCTAGGAATGGTTCGTGCTGCCTCAGGTTATTCTTTTGTTGTGGCCGATGTTCCTGGTTTAATCGAAGGTGCAAGTGAAGGAAAGGGCCTTGGTCATCAGTTTTTACGTCATATAGAACGCAGTGCGCTCATTTTGCATGTTGTGGATATAACTGGTGGTCTTGAGGGTCGCGATCCTGTGTTAGATTATCACACCATTAATCACGAACTAGAAGCTTATGCCCCCGAGCTAAGCCAGCGCCCTCAAATTGTGCTTGCAAATAAATGCGACATGCCCCACAACACTCAAGCTCTTGAAGAACTTAAACGTCTCGCTCTTGCCGCAGGTCATAGCTTTATCGAAGTTTCAGCACTTACAGGAAAAGGTATCGAGACACTTAAAAATGTTTGTGCTTCGCAAGTGTATGAATTACGAAAAGAGCTTCATACTCAAACATTAAAAGATGCCGAACGCACACAAATTGAGACTCAAAAAGTTCGCTACGAGCTTACACGACGTGAGAATATGGTTCACATAACACAAGAATCAACAGGTATATGGCGTGTGAGCGGAACTCGTGTTGAACGTATGGTTGTTCAAACTGATTGGGAAAATGATGAAGCAGTTGTGTATCTACAACATCGTTTTGATCGAATTGGTCTTGAAGAACGCCTGATGAAACATGGTGCAAAGCCTGGCGATGAAATACGTATCCTTGGGTATTCATTTACCTTTGAAGGAGCAGATACACTCACAGATGACGAAGATGACATGCCTTGTGATGCTACGTCTATCGACACTGCATTGGTTGTTGAAGAAGATGATTCAGTATCAGCTGACACATCTTTCTCCACGCCAGATGTACCTTCTGTATAAAGCCAAAATGTTGCGCGTGATATCTCATAAAGGAGCGTTGATTTGCAAGATATCTTTGAAGTCTCAGATATTTATGTCATAAAAATAGGTTCATCTACCTTGGTTGATGCAACGGGCGAGGTGGATACTGCGTATATCCAAAAGCTTGCTGATGATATTGCGGCATTTAAAGCTGCAGGTAATCATGTGATTGTAGTTTCATCTGGTGCCGTTGCTGCAGGTATGAAACGTTTGCATATGCACGTGCGCCCAAGCGATATTCCTTCTCTTCAAGCTTGCGCAGCAGCTGGCCAGGCACTTTTAACCGAGGCATATGCCCAAGCACTTGGTGCCCACGGCATAAGTGTTGGACAAGTTTTACTTACGCGCCATGATGTGTGTAGTAGAGAAACGTATCTTAATGCTCGAACTACCATAGGAACGCTTCTGCATTTAGGCGCAGTGCCTGTGGTAAACGAGAATGACACGGTTTCGGTTGCCGAATTTACGTTTGGAGATAATGACACTCTTGGTGCAATTGTTGCTACGTTGGTTCATGCTGATGCCTATATTATTTATACCGATGTCGATGGGTTATACACCGCAAATCCTGCAACCGATTCAAAAGCGCGTCATATAGATACAGTTCACAAGATCACTCCCGAGCTTATTGCTTGCGCTACAGGTTCGGTGTCAGGCGTTGGTACCGGTGGAATGTCTACTAAGCTTTATGCCGCGCGCGCGGCTCTTGCAGCAGGTATTACCACCATTATTTGCAACGGTCATCACACCTATTCACTTGACGATATTGTCAAAAATCACGTTTCTCAAACGCGCTTTGTTCCAGAATCTACGCATACTCCCGAAAATGCTCGTAAGCTCTGGATAGGCATTGCCGAAATTCCACAAGGAAGCGTTACGGTTGATGCAGGAGCAAAGCAGGCGCTCATCAAAGACGGTGCATCGCTTTTGCCAGTTGGTATACGCGAAGTTAAAGGCACGTTTCATGCAGGTGATGTTATTAGCGTGCGCGATGAGCACTCTTCGTTAATCGCCCGCGGCATAAGCAAGTATTCTTCTGACGATCTTTGTGTTTCAAAAGGCTTAAAACTTGATGTTATTGCACGCTTTATGCCTCAAAAAGCAAATATTCCTGTAATACATAAAGATGAGCTCTTGCTGTTTTAATTCTACTCGTGTAAAACATCTATAAACTAATGATAAACCTGCTTAAAGTTGGAAATGAGGTCACCATGTCAGAGGCACTTGATAAAGCTCGTTTGGCGCATACTGCGTCCATGAGCATGCGACAAGCTTCTTTGAGCCAAAGAAATCATGCACTTACTATGTGCGCAAAGCTCATTGGAAGTTCTTCCGATGAAATCTTACGTGCTAATTCTAAAGATCTTGAGCGCGCACACGACTGCAATCTTCCTCAACCTTTGATAGATCGTTTGCTTTTAACGCCCGAGCGCTTAGAGGCAATGCAAAGTTCGCTTCTTCAAATTGCGGCTCAAAGTGATCCACTTGGTCAAATTCGTAGTGGTCATACCCTTGAAAACGGAATACAAATGCAGCAGATAACAGTTCCTTTAGGGGTAGTTGCCATCATTTATGAAGCGCGTCCAAATGTAACTGTCGACGCTTTTGCACTTTGTTTAAAAAGCGGAAATGCGTGCATTCTCAAAGGCGGATCTGCCGCTCGCGAATCGTGCAGTATACTCGCGCACCTATGTCAACAAGCGCTTACTCAAGCAGGGCTTCCTCAAGATGCAGTTCAATATATAGAAAGCACCGATCACAGCGAAACAGAAAAACTTATGGGCGCACGTGGACTTATTGATGTTCTTATTCCTCGTGGAAGCGCGCGCCTTATACAATCTGTGGTTCGTCATGCACAAGTTCCAACCATAGAAACTGGGGTAGGGAATTGTCATGTATATCTTCATAAGTCACTTTCTAGCAAAGAAGACATTTCAAAAGCTGTTTCGGTGGTTGTTAATGCAAAAACTTCACGTCCTGGTGTTTGTAATGCAGCAGAATCGCTTTTGGTTGATACATGTGCTGCGCCCGAGCTTTTACCGCCAGTGTTGCGTGCGCTTGCCGACCGTGGTGTAGAGCTTGTAGGAGATGCATGTGCCATGCACATTGCACATGAATGTAACATAGCTATGCAGCTTGCAGATGAGCAAGATTGGGCAACGGAATATCTTGATCTTAAAATGAGTGTACATTGTGTTGCCGATATTGATGAGGCAATTGAGCACATTAACCGTTATGGAACTGGTCATTCTGAAGCGATTCTTGCACAAGATTACCATGCTTGTCAAAAATTCTTAACGTTGGTTGATGCGGCTGCGGTCTATGCAAATGCGTCTACGCGTTTTACCGATGGTGGCGAGTTTGGATTAGGCGGAGAAATTGGCATTTCTACGCAAAAGTTGCATGCACGAGGCCCCTTTGCTGCAGCTGCACTTACTACTACCAAATATATTTTACGCGGACAAGGACAAATTCGATGAATTCTGCAGAAGAAAGCGCAGCTCAACATTCTATGCCGCCTGATGATAAGAGCGCTCGTTCTCTGCATGAGCAACGTGTTGCAGTTCGTTGTGGCTATCCTGCTTCTTTAGATAAACTCACGCCCTCAGAAATTGCCTATCTTAATGCCGAGCACGCACTGTGCGATTTACCTGAGCTTGGGCAAGATAGAGATAAAACGTATCGATTAGGCATTATGGGCGGTACGTTTGATCCCATTCACCATGGACATCTTGTTGCAGCCGAAACGGCGTATGATGAACTTAATTTGGATCTTGTCCTTTTTATGCCTTGTGGGTCTCCTGCGTTTAAGCAAGACCGTCATGTTGCAACTGCAGAAGATCGCTATGCGATGGCAATTCTTGCAACCGCTGATAATCCTCACTTTTTGGTTTCTCGTTTTGAGATCAATCGTGCAGGTATTACCTATACTGCCGATACGCTGCGTTTGCTTCGCGCTTATTACCCTGATAATGTGGAATTCTTTTTCATTACAGGTGCAGATGCTATTGCAAATATTATTTATTGGCATAATGCGCATAAAATTTCTTCATCATGTCACTTTGTTGCTGCAACGCGCCCAGGTTACGATCTACGCAGCGCACAGCATCGCATAGAGGCATCAAATCTTCACTTAGACATACGCTATTTAGAAGTTCCGGCGCTCTCAATTTCATCAAGCTACCTGCGCGAACGTGTGCAACATCAACGCTCACTGAGGTATCTTACGCCTGATACAGTTACGGGTTATATTCATAAACATCTTCTGTACGGGGCGGATATTCGCGTGTATAAGCATATGGATTCTGATAAAGAATTATAAACTTTAGATTACGTTATAACTTTTATCTTCTTTATGTTGGCGTACATGCTATCATGTACATAAGGCGATGATAAGGACGCGTCTTTTGCTCACTTGCCTTATAGAGAGTAACGGTAGCTGGAATGTTATAGGCAATGCAATAAGATATCACCTTTGAGCTGTGGTTCAAACAAAACTTTAAACACATAAGTTTGTTAAAAGTTTTTAGTAGATGCCACCGTGTATGACAGACGACACATGTCAACCGAGTAAAGCGGAGATTCTGCTCGCTGGGTGGTTTAATCGAAGTGCTTATAACGCTTGTAATGCGTGTTATCTACGCTTCGTCCCAGCAAGGAGGGACGGGCGTTTTTTTATGCCGTGTGTACGGTTAAAACGTTCGATACGACATGAAAGGATTTTCACGTGGCTAACGAATATAAAAGCTCTATGAATTTACCAAAGACCTCTTTTGCCATGCGTGCAGGCCTTGCACAAAACGAGCCAAAACGTCTTAAAATGTGGGAAGAAAATCATGTATATGAGCTTTTGCAGGCACAAAATGAAGGTCACGATAAGTTTGTGCTTCATGATGGACCTCCCTATGCAAATGGTCCCATTCATTTGGGTCATGCACTCAATAAAATCTCAAAGGATATTATCAATCGTTACTGGTCGATGCGCGGATTTCAAACGCCGTTTATTCCTGGTTGGGATTGTCATGGTCAACCTATTGAGCATAAAGTTGAACAAATGCTTGGAACGCAAAAGTTTAACCAGCTCTCAACTGCTAAAATTCGTGAGCTTTGTCGTAAAATGGCTGTTGAACAAGTTGATACCCAGCGTCAGGGATTTAAGCGTTTGGGCGTTTTGGCAAAGTGGAATGATCCTTATTTAACCTATACGCACGACTACGATGCTACCGATATTGAGATTTTCAAAAAAATCTACGACAAAGGATCAATTTATCGCGGTAGAAAGCCCGTTCATTGGTGTATGTACTGTCACACCGCTTTGTCAGAAGCCGAAATTGAATATGGTGATGAGATTTCACCTGCTATCTTTGTCCGCTTTGCCATGACGAGTGTTCCGGCAGGTCTTGAGGCTTATGCTGATAATTTATGGGTTGACATCTGGACAACCACTCCCTGGACGCTTCCGGCAGATGACTGTGTTATCTTGCATCCCGAAGCTACCTATGTTGGTGTGTTGGTAGACGGACGCTGTGAGCTTATGGCTGAGGCTCTTGTCAAAAAATGTTGCGAAAAATTTGGTTATGATTCCTATGAGCTTGCACGTGATGCCCAAGGAAATACCTGGCGTGCAACTGGTACTCAATTACAGGGTAATACCTATCTTTTGCCAATTTTTGGTGAGCAAGGTGAAACTGGTGTATTTATTTACGCAGACTATGTAACGCTTGACGATGGTACCGGTGTTGTTCACTCAGCTCCCGGACATGGTGTGGACGACTATATTGCAGGTTGTAAGTTTGGCGTGCCAGTTGTTATGCCGGTAGATGATAACGGCTGTTTTTATGAAGGAGATGGCTTGGGTACGGGAGGACCGTTCTCGGGCATGAATGTAAACGATGCTAATCCTTGTGTTATCCAGTGGCTTACTAAGCGTCATACTCTTATCCTTCATGAAGATATATCACACTCGTATCCTCACTGTTGGCGTTGTAAAAAGCCCGTTATCTTTAGAGCAACCGATCAATGGTTTGTTTCGATGGATCAAACAAACTTGCGTAAACAAGCAACTCAAGAACTTTCCCATGTTACCTTTTATCCTGCTCATGCCGCTCGTCGTATTGGCACCATGGTTGAAGGCCGACCCGATTGGTGCATTTCTCGTCAGCGTAACTGGGGTGTTCCAATTCCTGCTTTTACCTGCAAGGATTGTGGCGCGCTTGTGCTTAATGATGCTACGCTTGATAAAACAATCGAACTCTTTAAAAACTGTGGTTCAGACGCATGGTTTACGCAAGAGCCGCAAGACTACTTAGGGGACGCGTGCGTATGTTTGGCGTGTAACTCTCACAACCTTCAAGCGAATAAAGATATTTTGGACGTATGGTGGGATTCAGGAGTTTCTCATACAGCTGTGTGTAAACATCGAGCAGAGCTTCAGTTCCCTGCAGATATGTATTTGGAGGGTTCAGATCAGCACCGCGGTTGGTTTATGAGTTCACTTATGACTTCTGTTGGTGCCTATGGTATAGCTCCTTATAAATCAGTTGTTTCTCAAGGCTTTACTTTAGACGGACAGGGTAGAAAAATGTCCAAGAGCTTGGGTAATGTTATTGACCCAAACAAAGTTTGTGCTACACAAGGTGCTGACATCATTCGTTTGTGGGTTGCCTCTGTTGATACCTCTGTTGATGTTTCGTGTGACGAAGACATATTAAGCCATGTGGGCAATGCGTATCGTCATTTCCGCAATACGCTTAGATTCTTGTTAGGTGAGCTTGAGGATCAGTTTGATCTTGCAACAGATGGTTTGGCATTTGACGACCTCAGCGATTATGATAAATGCGTTCTCACTCGTATGTGCGAGGTGCACAATCAAGTTACCCAAGCGTATCAAGATTATAAGTTTAATCAGGT
>CAMQEO010000014.1 GCA_946999785.1 uncultured Atopobium sp. | reverse complement strand
GGTGCAGACACCAAGGTGAGTGCACGAATATCTTTTACACCTGCCTCACGCAGAAAATGGATAGCCGCAGTAAGAGAGCCTCCAGTTGCAAGCATGGGGTCAACCACTAAGCACGTACGATTTTCGATATCCTCGGGGAACTTGCAATAGTACTGATGAGGCTCATGAGTATCGGGGTCTCTATACATACCAACATGACCAACGCGTGCTGACGGAGTAAGTTGCAAAATACCATCGACCATACCCAAACCGGCACGTAAAATTGGAATGATGGCAACTTTTTTGCCCGAAATCTTTTTACAGTGAGCAACCTCTAACGGAGTTTTAACATCAACGTCTTCCAAAGGAAAATCGCGCATAGCTTCATAGCCTTCAAAAATAGCAAGCTCGCTTACCAGCTCGCGAAATTGTTTGGTTGACGTATTTTCATCGCGAAGAAGATGCAATTTATGCTGTACAAGTGGATGATCAATAATCGTAAAACGTTTGCTGTCAAATTCCATGATACGTCCTTTCTGACGTGCTTTTGCAAGTGGAAATACTCCCACCTGTTATGATAACCATATCATGCGCATAAGCTGGTTTTGCAAACCTTGAGTTACGCGCACACACCGCAAAACGCATCGTCATCTTCGCGCATGATTTTATCAACACGTCCAGCATGACGACCGCCCGCAAACTCGGTAGTAAGAAACTCTTTAACAATATCGCGATTTATTTCGTACGGGGTAAAACGACCTGATATGCAAACAACATTTCCATTGTTGTGCTCACGGAACAAATGGGCAAAATGAGGTGTTTGAATGCAGCTTGCACGAACACCTTTAACTTTATCTGCGGTTATAGCCATTCCAATACCAGTGCCGCATATTAAAATACCTCGATCTGCTTTTCCTTGTGCAACATAACGTGCAACTTTATCGGCAAAATCGGGGTAATCACAACGGGTATCTGTGGTAGGGCCTAAATCAATAACTTCGTAGCCAAGCGATGTAAGCCATTCAACAAGCGCGGGTTTTTGCTCGAAACCAGCGTGGTCTGAACCAATGGCAACTTTCATAATTCAGCCTTTCTATAAGTGTGTACAATTTTTCTACGTTTATAGCGTACCACTATGCTTAGGCACTAAGTGCTTCCATAATGTCATGAGGATCAATTGCACCAATTCTTAAAATTTTAGGAGTCGATTGTGTGCAATCAACAATAGTTGAAGCAACCGCTAAAGGCGCACATCCTGCGTCAAGCACCAAATCAACCTCATCTATCAAGCGATCTTCAAGAGTTGCTCCCGAGACAGCTGCATCGGCGCCATGTGTATTTGCGCTGGTAATAGCCAAAGGACACGACAGCTTGCGTGCAAGCGCACGAACAACATTGGAGTCTGGCAACCGCAAGGCAATGGTCTTATTATCCGCGTGAACGTATTCCTGAGGAACTTCATCACATGCTTTTACCACCAGAGTCAAAGCGCCGGGCCAAAAAGTATGCGCTAACTTTTGTGCCCATGCAGGAACATCTATGGCATAGCGCATAAGGTCGGACTCATCTCCTATCAGCCAGGGAAGCGTTTGCTGAAAATCGCGGTGTTTAATTTCAAAAGTTCTCTTATGTGCAGCGTTATGAGGTAAAGCAACACAGCCTATACCATAAACAGAGTCGGTGGGAGTAATAATAACACCTTCGTGTGCAAGAACATCGGCTGCTTTGTCAATAATTTGTGGTTCAGGATTATTCTGATCAACCTTTACAACCTTGTTTTTACGGTTGTTTTTTAGCTGGTGTTCCTGTGCAGTCATAGCTCCAAAATCTCCCTTTAACCGAGCAACCAAAAAACGCTTACGATGTGTAAGGTCGCGCTCAATATATACGTTTTGCCAAACGTCTAAAGACGCGCAGAGCGCACGTGCTTTATCAACATTACCTTCAAAAAGCTCAACACATAACATACCACCAGGACGCAGCATATGTGGCGCGGTTTCCAAAATTTTTTTAAAGATGTCAAGACCTTCTTTGCCCCCGTCTAATGCCAGATGAGGCTCAAACAGAGCAACTTCGGCAGGTAAAGTTTTAACCACCGAGGTTGGAACATAGGGAGGATTAGAAATAAGTAGGTCAAATTGGCCATAATAAGACGGATTAACACCTTGTGCAATGCTACAAGAAACAAACGTTACGCGATGCTCCAAATGAAGCGCCCGACAATTACGCTGGGCTAACTCTAATGCGTCTTGAGAAACATCGGTAGCAAGTACCATACAGGTATCTACCTCGGACGCAAGAGATAAAGCAATACAGCCACTCCCTGTTCCTATTTCTAACACGCGTGGCTGACGATGGTATTCACGCGCCTCTTTAAGTGCAGCTATCCCAATATCTACCAAAACTTCTGTTTCGGGACGAGGAATCAAAACACCGGGCTTGCATTGCATAATAATATGCCTGAACGGCATTTCTCCTGTAATATACTGAAGAGGTTTTCCCTGAGAACGCGCTTCTACACGCTGGTGCATAGCGCTCAGTTGGTCTGTATTTAACACTTGATCATAGTGTAAATAGAGCTCAACGCGAGAATACCCCATAACAGAACTTAACAGTATTTCTGCTGATAAACGAGGATGCTCATCGTGCTTTTTTGTTAAGTAGGCTGTTGTCCACAAAAGAATTGACTTGATAGTCCAGACAGTTTTATTCATACGTTTATTTACACGGCTTTTGCAAGTTTTTCGGCACGTTCAGCTGCAGCAAGAGCTTCGATGATAGAGATCAGCGTATCTCCAAGCAGAACACCGTTATACGTTGCATTAAAACCAATACGATGGTCGGTTACACGATCTTGGGGTTGATTGTACGTTCTGATTTTCTCGGAACGATTACCGTGTCCAATTTGAGAAAGGCGAGCAGCACCTTGCTCTTCCTGCTGTTTTTCGAGCTCCATCTCGTAAAGACGCGCGCGTAACATTTGCATACAAACTTCTCGGTTTTGGATTTGAGAACGCTGGTCTTGCGACTGTACAACCGTATTTGTTGGTAGGTGCGTTATACGAACAGCGGAATACGTGGTATTGACGCACTGACCACCAGGTCCTGACGCGCAATACGTGTCTATGCGTAAATCAGTGGAATCAATTTGAATGTCAATTTCGTCGGCCTCAGGTAAAACAGCAACAGTTGCAGTTGAAGTTTGGATCCTACCTTGGCTTTCGGTTTTAGGAACGCGCTGGACACGATGTACACCTGATTCGTATTTCATAACAGAATATACTTTTTCGCCCAACATTTTAAATTCGATGGTCTTAAAGCCGCCCACTTCTGAAGGGCTTGACGAGAGAATCTCAACTTTCCAATTTTTACTTTCAGCAAAACGCTCGTACATTTTGTACAAATCGCCAGCAAAAATAGCTGCCTCATCACCGCCAACACCTGCGCGAATCTCTACGATAGTATCTTTTTCATCGTTGGGATCACCCGGAATAAGCATAATCTTAATTTCATCTTCAAGCGCAGGAAGCTTATCTTCATTTGCAGCAATATCTTCCTGCAACATTTCTCGCTCGTCTGCATCGGCATCGTGAAGCATTTCTTTAGCTGCTTCAATGTCATCAAGGGCTTGAAGGTATTCACGCGCACGCGAAACAAGATCGCCTTGGCGTGCGTGCTCTTTTGCTATACGAGCATACTCTTTTGGATCTCCAACAATTGCAGGATCAATCATTTTCTTTTCAAGCTCGGCATAAGCGGCAATGAGCTTTTCAAGTTTGTCACGCATATGAGCTCCTCAAAGCTGTAACGAAGAACATAAATTAGATACAAACTACTATATGCCCAATAACAGATGCATACTTGCGATATCTATAAGTTCACGAAGAAAATTTCTCCGAAAAAAGAGCACCTTCTTATTCAGATAGGTGCTCCTGATACCGGCATATGTAAGTTCGGTAGGTTAACAGAGCGCAAAACTGCTGTTATTCAGCATCCTTTGCTTCTTGATCTGTTTTATCGGCAGCCTGCTCAACTGCATCTTGAGCAGCAGCGGCATCTGCCTGTTGCTTAGCAGCTTCTTTAGCTGCTTTGGCTGCGGCGCGCTTTTCAAACTCAGCAGCACGTTTTGCTTTTTTAGCTGCTTTTTCTTCGGCAGCAGCTTTTTGAGCAACAGCTTCTTCGGCAGCTTTAGCAGCTTTTGCCTCTTTAGCTTCTTGAGCAGCCTTAAGTTGAGCTGCAGCAGCTCCACCGAATTTGTTAGAGAAGCGCTGAACACGTCCACCTGTGTCAACAAGCTTTTGTTGACCGGTATAGAACGGGTGGCACTTATCGCATAAATCGATAGTAAGCTCTGATTTAGTAGAGTGTGTTTGCCATGTATTACCGCACGTGCAGCGTACTGTGCACTCTACATAATTTGGATGAATACCTTGCTTCATGACAGGACTCCTTCTTGTTTGCCTGGTTTCCGATCAGGCTTGGATGTCATCTTCATCTGCTTTAGCACATGAAGATAAAAAGCCTTATCAGTTTAGCAGAGTTTTGTATGTTTGTCGCCAAAATTAATTTTTAGCGCGATGAGCACGCTAAATCACATAGTTTCACCACGTTTTAGGCGCACGTTCTGCTGCGAGAAGCACACCGATGATACCGATACCTGTATGAGGTTTCTTAAGACAGCTTCACATGGTAAAATGAGCTCGATTTTAGACAGTAGATCCTACGTCTAAATCTAGAGTAACTCACCATAATGATGAATGTACAGTTTTTTGCAAAGCGTTGTGAGCACCATGTACAACAAGACACATATCGCTAAATACGCAAAGTAGATTAAAGGTAGAGGGCATAATCCCAAAACAGCTCCTAACGGCGAAAACGGTATCAGCGTTAAGAGAGCAATAGCGCACGAAGTGCACAAAGTAAGTTGCCACGATGCGTTACTTTGAATAAACGGTATCTTTGACGTACGAATCATATGAATAACCAGCGTCTGGCTCCACATAGACTCAACAAACCAGCCCGTTTGGAAAAGCATGCAATATGCAGCTCTTATATTTGCAAGTTGCGCGCCGCTATATACGCTTGGTAAATCCCACCATACAATACCGCCTGATACGCAAAGCGGGCATATCACTAAAAACATAACGGCAAACGTAAGCACGTCAAAGACTGAGCTTATAGGTCCAAAACAGATCATGAATTTACCGATGGATGACGCATTCCACGCACGTGGGCGCTCGATCATCTCGCGATCTACCCCATCCCAAGGAATAGCTGTGCAGGAAAGATCATAAATAAGATTCAGCAAAATGAGCTGGATACTTTGCATAGGCAAAAACGGAAGCATTGCAGAAGAAATAAGTACCGAAAGCACATTACCAAAGTTAGAAGATGCCGTCATCTTTATATACTTCACCATATTGGCAAACGTTTTTCTACCGCCAATAATACCTTGCTCTAAAACGCCTAGATCCTTTTGTAGCAGAATGATATCAGCCGACTCTTTTGCCACGTCAACCGCACTATCAACCGATATTCCAATATCAGCTTGTTTCATAGCAGCCGCATCGTTAATACCATCACCCATATACCCAACGGTGTGACCACATTCACGCAAAACACGCACGATACGAGCCTTTTGTTCGGGCGTAAGCTTTGCAAAAACAGTAGTTGTTTGTGCGCGTTCACAAAGCTGTGTATCGCTTAAATCTTCAATATCGCTGCCTTCAAGAATGGAGCTCACTTCCAAACCTACGGCTTTGCAAATAGTACGCGTAACCTGCGTGTTGTCGCCCGTCAAAATCTTGGTAGTTACACCGTGACTACGAAGAGCTGCGAGTGTAGAAGCAACGCTTTCTTTGGGTGGATCAAGAAACGCAAGGATCCCTAAAAAGCACATCGAACATTCGTCACTAACGTTAAACGCGCCAACAGGTGAAGGATTGTCTTTTACCGCAAGCGCAAGGACTCTAAATCCGCGGTCATTAAGGCAAGATACCATGTGTAAAATCTTGGTTTTTACTTCCGCTGTAAGATCTTTTACAGCGTCTTCGTCTCTAACCTGCGTGCAAATTGAAAGCATTTCTTCAACAGCACCTTTAGTAACCATCACCGTAGAGCCTTCGGAACCCCTTACAACAACAGATAAGCGGCGACGCTTAAAGTCAAATGGTATCTCATCAAGCTTGGTGTACGCTTCTGACAGATCCTCAAGCTCTTTATCAGCGGATTCTACTTCCTCGGTTTTCTTAATAATGGCTGCATCCATAAGATTTTTGTATCCCGTTTGGAAATAGCTATTAAGATATGCACTTCTTAATACATGTAAGTCATCTTCGCCGTGAATGTTTAAGTGATATTCAAGTACAACATCATTTTGAGTAAGCGTTCCTGTTTTATCGGTACAAAGAATATCCATAGCACCAAAATTTTGAATGGAATTAAGATTCTTTACAATGGTCTGCTTTTTGCTCATTAAAACGGCGCCTTTGGCTAAGCACGTGGTAACGATCATAGGAAGCATTTCTGGCGTTAAACCTACCGCAACCGAAATTGCAAACAGCGATGCAGCCACCCAGTCGCCTTTGGTAAAACCGTTGATCATCAATACAATGGGCACCATAACCAGCATAAATCTAATAAGCACCCAACTTACCGCGTTAACTCCTTTTGCAAAGCTTGTTTGGGGATCTTTTTCGTCCAGCGCACGAGTCATGCTTCCAAAAAGCGTATGAATGCCGGTAGACACCACAATTGCCCAACCGCTTCCGGATATAACATTTGTCCCCATAAAAGCAATATTGACGTAATCGGTTACACTCGCTTGATGCGCTTGTGTTGCGGCAATTTTTTCTGCAGGTTCGCTTTCTCCCGTTAAAGATGCTTGATTAACAAACAAATCGTGAGTTTCAATGAGGCGAACATCCGCAGGTACCATATCACCCGTGCTTAAATAGATAAGATCTCCTACAACTAACTCGTCCAAAGGTATATCACACGCAGCAGTCTCGCGATGCGCCGTCTGTTCATTTGTAGGCTGATCGGTATCGCTTTTACGAAGCACAGAACAGGTAGTCTTAATCATCACCATAAGCTGATGAACGGCATTGTTACTCTTAAGCTCTTGAATAAAACGTAGCAATCCCGAAATTGTTACCATAACAACAATAATGACAACTGTTGTGTAGCTGCAATCATCGGGTGTCTGACCAAACATCGAAAGCAGCGGGAATACAACATCGTTAAGTCCAGATATAATTGCCAACACGAACAATATAGCGGTAAAGGGATTGATAAACGCTTCTATAAGCTGATGAACTGGGCTTTTTTCGCGTTTATGCGTAATGTAATTGGTGCCGTAGCGCGCACGATGATTGATGACCTCGCGCTCAGTTAAACCTTCTTGCGAGCTTTGTACATAACCCAGCACCGCAGTTTTACTGTGCGTAGCCGCAAACGTAAGACGCTCTTCGTGCGAAACTTCTACCGTTTTTTTCTGAGATAATCCACTACCATCAAAACGCTTATGTTTTGAAATAATGGCATGAGTATCTTGAGATGAAAATGTTTGTGATGACGATAAAGTCTTACGCGTATTAATGCGTTTGACAGTGCTCCAGATGTTCTTCATAAGCATCAACTCCTGTGCCACATGCATATGTGACCATCAGACAAAGATGAGATATATGCACTTCTTTGCAACTATTTATACGTCTACTTCGACCGCAAGAGCAACTATGGCTTTTGCTCTTACTGTGACCTGTACTGTGTACGTCCATACATCCCACCTCCTTATAGTTGATGTAAAAATTAAGTTTGTTGCAGGCGCAAAGCGCGCGCAGAAGCAAAGCTCGCGCGGGTAAACATAAGACGAGCCGCGAGCAAAACAAACTCACACTCGTTATACCTTAGTTAAAAATAATTTGCAAGATTGAATTTTAATTTATAAAGGCGCGCATAGAGACGCTTGTTCGGGGGCTAAGGTGCGCTCTGTTGCATCTCTAAGCGTTACTACAGCTCTACCCCATACATCCACTCCAGCAAGTGTAGCTGTATATGAAGCGCTTCCGTCTTTGGGATGAACTGCAATTGCATATCCCATATGATCAAGATGATCAAAATATTCTGACGCTACAAAAGCAAGCGGACCCGCAACGGCTTGCGCTTTGGAAAGCGCGTGTTCCCATGCGGCAATACGATCTGTAAGAGAAGATAATAAAATGGTGTCAAAATTAACAGGAAGTGCCTGAACAGTGGGTGTATCACCTTGGCAAATAATGTCGATATCAACAAATACGCCACCATCATCACATCCGCCATGATGCACAATATCAAAGGTTAAGCACTCGTAATATAACTCAACTTCAACACGATATGGCCAACAAATGTGTGCTTGATGATTAAGTGTGTTGGCACATGCGTCATAAATGCCTAACGAACAAATCCAAGGTAAACCACTTATGAGATGCTGTGGAACCTGTGGTCGTATGCGTACATGCGCAATACAAAACGGCTTGTGAGAAGGTATGTCTACAGTGTTATCCCAGCTCATACTACTCCCAATCAACGGTGCCCAAGTCTGCTATAACATGGCCAACTCTTTGTTCGGAAGGCAAAACCTCAATTCCTGCGTGAGAAAGAAAACGTGCGGGATCGTGCATTAAGTCTTCCATAGGTACGAGCACAAAATCACGTTCTGCGAGGCGCGGATGAGGCAAAGTTAGCTTTTGCCCTGCGTGTGTTTCGCCTTCAACATAGCACAAGTCACAATCAATCGTGCGCGGCTGCGGCGTGCGCGACTTGAGTGAACGTGTGCGTTTAAGTTCTTTTTCAATTGCCATAAGCTCGTCAAGCAAACAAAGCGGAGCAAGCTCTGTGCGCACTTCAACCACTGCGTTTGCAACTTTTGTTGCAATGCCGTACGCTGGCTCGGTTTCGTACACATGACTTACCTGTACAACTCCCGTAAGTGGGATCTCGTTAATTCGCTTTACTGCCAAGGCAAGATTTGCCATATAATCGCCCGTATTTGAACCAAGTGCAATAAATGCCTGACGCGCATCGGCTTGCGCGCAAGACCAGTAACCGTTGATAACTTCCGCCGCCATTTTAACGTTGTGGACGCGCACGATTCGAGAACCAGCAGCAATTGCGGCGATACATATACCCATCGTTGCACTATCACGACGATTAGCAAGCGCCACAGAAGATACCGCTCCTACAAATCTTTTACGAGAAACAGCAGTTAAGACAGGGTATCCCATAGAAACAAGCTTGTGCATAGCGCGTTGAATAACTACATTTTCGTTGGCGTCTTTATCAAAGCCTGGTCCTGGATCTATGCAAATTCTGCTGTGATTAACACCTGCGCGCATTAAAAGGCGCGCTTGATCTCCTAGAAATCCCATAATTGAGCGCATAATGGGGCCTTCGTCAGGAAGCGTAAAACGGCGCGAACTTTGAGGAACAATACGTTCACGTACCGGGCGTGTGCTATCGAGTTGAACGGATTTTCGCATCGGCTGATTGCTGAATTTTTCCCAATGCATAATAATGCAGCCGCAATCGGTTTGAGCAGCTACTTTAATCATTTCGGGATCTGAAAAACCCGTAACATCGTTGATGATAGAAGCACCCAAACGAACGCACATTTTTGCCACGGACGCATGACGAGTGTCAATAGAAATTACAGTTTGCGGCGCGCGTTCTAAGATTCCACGAATAACTGGCACAACGCGCTGTGCTTCTTCTTCGGCGCTAACGGGTGTATGTCCAGGCCGCGTTGACTCTCCCCCAACATCGATAATGTCTGCGCCTTCATCGAGCATGCGCAAGGCGTGAGTAATTGCTTTTGTTGCGTCAAGATTTTCTCCACCGTCTGAAAAAGAATCAGGCGTGACGTTTAATACACCCATAATGCGAGGACGTGATAATGAGATATCATGCTGTCCGCAATGCCAAACGGAATAATCTTGACGTAGCATAAATAAGCCCTCCAAATGCACAAATTTTATTGGTTTCTTCTATTTTACCCGAATAATAACCGCATAACTTCCTGTTTTTTATCCATGTTGGTAAACACGCCAAGCGTGCTTTGTGTGCGCGTAGTGCTCTCGCGTTTACAGACACCTCTAAGCGACATGCAGGTATGCGTTGCGTCCATGCATACATATACCCCTTGCGCGTGCGTACCATCCATAATTGCCTCGGCAATTTGCTGGGTTAGGCCTTCCTGAATTTGCAGACGATGAGCATATTTATCAACAATACGTGCGAGTTTAGATAAACCGCACACATGACCATCGACGCTTGGTAAATATGCAATATGAGCCACACCATAAAACGGTAAAAGATGATGCTCACACAACGAAGAAAATGCGATGTTTTTTACCACCACAATATCATTGCATTGCGCATTAAAAGATTTTTCAAAAATAGTTTGATTAGATAGACGCATTGGCTGTATAAACTCGTGCAACGCACGAGCAACACGTGCCGGCGTATCGAGCAGTCCGCTACGCGCGGTGTCTTCTCCTAAGCCCTCTAAAATAAGACGGACACCATCTTGGATTTTTTGCAACTGCTGCTCATCCATATCAGCAGATAAACCTGGAGCATAAACACTATTGGAGCATTTCTTGTTCATATGAATATCTTCTATCCTTTTAAGCAAACATGTAATATGGTACACAGTTGGGCAATACTTCCTCTTAAGAAATGTTACCCATGCAAGCGCACGTACCATGCAAGACCTAAAATGTCGAGCGCGTACAGCATGTAGGTACCTCTATACTACACAAAGTACACGGCGCAATATAAAGGAGATCGCATATGTCACAAAAACACCCGTATCGTTTTGTATCGTGGAATGTAAACGGGCTTCGAGCGACGCTTAAAAAAGAACCAAGTTTTTTAGAAATTTTTTCGACACTCAATGCCGATATTTTTGCCATTCAGGAAACAAAATTACAGGCAGGACAAGTAAATCTTGATTTGAATGGATATACACAAACATGGAGCTATGCTGAGCGTAAAGGTTATTCGGGAACAGCTGTGTTTTCTCGTGAAAAGCCCTTATCAACCATTCATACCATAGGCTGTAAGGCAGCAGATAACGAGGGGCGCGTTTGCGCTTTGGAGTTTGAAAAGTTTTGGTTTGTAGACGTTTACACACCCAACTCTAAAAACGAGCTTGCACGCCTGGATGAGCGCATGGAATGGGATAAGGCGTATCGCGAATTTTTGGTAGGTTTAGATGCTCAAAAACCTGTTATAACCTGCGGTGACTTTAATGTTGCACACCAAGAAATAGACCTTAAAAACCCAGCGTCAAATCACGAAAACGCAGGCTTTTCTGATGAAGAGCGAGAAGGCTTTTCGAGCCTTTTAGGTGCAGGATTTACCGATACCTTTAGATCTGCACATCCCACGCTTGAAGGAGCATACAGCTGGTGGAGCTATCGCATGCGTTCGCGCGAAAGAAACGCAGGTTGGAGAATCGACTATTTTCTTGTTTCAAACAGAATAGCCAACACGGTTACCTCAAGTGCCATTTATAACGAAATATATGGAAGTGACCATTGTCCTGTAGGCCTTGAACTTGAGCTATAACAGGCGCACAAGAACTCTAGCTGTTTGTGGGTGCGCCTGTACCAAGCGCATGGTGCATAACACGTAAAAACGTTGATGAATCGGTTGTCGCGATGAGCTTTTGGGGGAAATGAATTTCTTCCAAAAGCTTTTTAACGTGCGAAAATTGGCCTATATGCATAGAAATATGAGAATCAGAGCCCGTGGCAATCATAGTTTCAGTTTCTGCACAACAAAGCGCAATCTCTTTACAGGAATTGGTTGGATATCCAGCAAGCGTTGCTTCGTTTATCTCGATAAGTTTGCCTTTTTCCTTAGCGTAGGCGCAAAGCTCTTTAATATCAAAATCAACACCATAACGCCCCGTATGCCCTAAAATTAACACATGCGGATTGTCTAAAGCTTTCATATACATGCGTGTTACCTCGGACTTAGACGCCCCGCGCGCAAAATCTATATTGTGTAGTGACGCAAGCGCATAATCACACTGCGAGCAAACCTTATCTGCCAAACTTTCAACGTGATCGTAAAGCCGACCACCAATTTGATAACGAACAGGAATATCTTCCCCAAAAATATGACCTTCCATGTCAACAATATCAACTTCGCATCCATGTAATACGCGAACGCCTTCCCAACTTGAAGGCCATACAGAGTAGTTAATAAAATGCTGAAAATCGCGCAAATCATACGTTTGCGCACGCTCAAGGTCAACTTCTTTGGTGATCATCGAAGAAAAGTGATCCGTACAACCCAACAACTCTAAACGAGCTATAGCAGCTGCATGCACATTTTCTTGAATAGTTGAAAAGGCATGACGTGATAAAAGCGTATGAGAATGAGTGTCACATGCAATCCGTATCATACATACACCTCTTTATGCATGGGGGCGAACACGAAATAAAATCTTGTGTTAAGCATAGCAAAATTTGGAAGTTCAAACGACTGATTTCGGTATGCGGTGCATCGAGCGCTTAAACGGCGCGCAAAGCTTTATGCAGTAATGTGAGCCTTTGAGACGCCTTGGAACCTACAACGGCATGTGTTTGTATCTGCGCATATCTCTATTGATCATAAACTTACCCATTGTTATATGCGCGCTTGAGAAGCTCAAAAGCTTTTCGTGAGCGCTTAATGGTGTTCAAATCAGCACAATAACCAATACGAACCCATCCCTTGCAACCAAAACTATTTGACGGAACAAGCATCAGCTCAAACGTGCGCGCCACAAGTGAAAAATGTTCGGCATCATCTTCGAGCGCGCGCATCCACAGATAGAAAGCACCCTGCGGTTTAATATAGCAATAACCCAGATCATCTAGAATATGCATGAGCTCGCACCTATTGGTGTTATACGCCTCAACTGGTGCAGGTTCTTGCGCACAATCGATAAGAACTCGCTGAAAGAGTGCTGGGGCACACACAAATCCCAAACGTCTACCTGCTCCAGCTACAGACGGGATAAGCTTATCGTGATATGGATTAGACGAAGGCACCAAAACCCATCCAATACGCTCACCAGGTAAAGACAGTGATTTTGAATACGAATAGCACACTATAGATGTTTGGATATAATCGGGAACCCAAGGAACACATGTCCCATAGCTCAGCTCGCGATAAGGCTCATCAGAAATGACATAAAGAGGATGACCAAACGTGTTCATAGCGTTTTTTATAAGCTCATTAAGACGAGCAAGCGTTTCTTTTGGATAAATAACGCCTACAGGATTGTTGGGCGAGTCGATAATAATTGCTTTAGTTTTAGGAGAAAGTGCCGCAGAAAGCGCCTCAAAATCAATATCAAAGGTGTGCTGATTGGCTAAAACTATAACTTCACGAGCACCGCAAGCGTCAATCCATACACTATATTCAGGGAAAAAAGGAGCAATAACAATAACTTCATCACCTGGGCAAACAACCGCATGCAACGCAATAGATACCGATGCAGCAGCTCCACAGGTAAGATAAAGATCGTCTGGATGGTAATCGGTATGATATTTTTGATTAAGCGCACATACAACAGCATGGCGAGCCTCATACAGTCCCGAAGCTGGTGTATACCCATGCAGGTTTAATGAAGGTAGCTCAAGATTTTTAAGAATAGAAGCTTTAACCGATGCGGGAGCCGAAACACTTGGATTGCCAATTGAGAAATCAAAAACGTTCTCGTTTCCTATTTCTGCTTTTCTCTTTTGAGCAAATGCTGCAAGCTCGCGAATAGACGATTTTGATGAACCTGCTTGATAACATGTTTGGTGAATATCCATATGATTCCTCGCTCGTTGTCAATCTGCGGTATGTAAGCGTTACAGATATGGTAATCATACTACAAAAAACGCCGCAAGCTGCAAAGCATTGCGGCGTCTCAAGCACACAGACATACAAAAAATTGCGGTACAAGTTATACGTACATAACGCGGTTAAGCACGCGCGCTTGTGTCCGCGTTTTGGTCTATGTCGTTCTCCATATATTCAGGGTGGTTTTGAAGATAGTGTTCCCACTTACCGTCGAGCAAAGCTTGAACGGCCTCACCTTCAACCGTTTCGCGCGCAAGCAGCACGTCAACCATCGTTTGTACCAACTCTTTACGCGAAGCTAAAACTTGTTCAGCGCGCTCGTGCGCACGACGCATCATACGCTCAACTTCATCATCAATGCGTTTAGACGTTTCGGCAGAATAATTAGAGCCGTGGGCATAATCGCGGCCTAAAAACACCTCATGCTGCGCCTCGCCGTACACCTGAGCACCAAGCTCGTCGCTCATGCCATAGCGCATAACCATCTTGCGCGCAAGTTTAGTGGCTTTTTCAAGATCGTTGCTTGCGCCAGTGGTGATATCTCCGCAAAACAGTTCTTCGGAAGTTCTACCCCCCAACATAACTGCTAGCTGATCTAACATAGCATTTTTAGTTTCAAGCACTTTATCTTGCTCGGGCAACTGAAGCGTATAACCAAGTGCAGAACCACGGCTGATAATTGAAATTTTATGTACGGGATCGGCGTGTTTAAGAATATGGCCCACAAGAGCATGTCCACTTTCGTGGTAGGCAATGGTGCGTCTTTCCTCTTCGGTCATAACGCGACCCTTCTTTTCTGGACCAGCTATCACGCGCTCCATAGCCTCTTCTATTTCGTTCATACCAATTATCTGCTTATGACGACGCGCTGTAAGAAGCGCTGCTTCATTCAAAAGATTGGCCAAATCGGCGCCCGTAAATCCAGGCGTTAGTTTTGCAAGTGCTCCAAGCTGTACATCGGGCGCAAGTGGTTTATTTTGAGCGTGAACCTCAAGAATGGTTTTTCTGCCTTTGATATCGGGAGGATCAACTTGAACACGTCGATCAAAACGACCAGGACGCAAAAGTGCTGGATCCAAAATGTCAGGACGATTGGTTGCAGCAATGAGAATAACTGCGTCACTCTCTGCAAAACCATCCATTTCTACCAGCAACTGATTAAGCGTTTGTTCGCGCTCATCATGACCACCGCCAACTCCAGCTCCACGCTGACGACCAACTGCATCTATTTCGTCGATAAAAATAATGGAAGGAGCTGCATGTTTTGCCTGCTTAAAGAGGTCTCGAACACGAGAAGCGCCTACGCCAACAAACATTTCAACAAAATCTGAACCCGAAATAGAGAAGAACGGTACTCCCGCCTCTCCTGCTACTGCCTTTGCAAGCAACGTTTTGCCCGTTCCTGGCGCTCCCACTAACAACACACCACGCGGTATTTTGGCACCTAATTTTTTATAGCGCTTAGGATCTTTAAGAAAGTCGCGCACTTCTTTAAGCTCTTCAACAGCTTCATCAATACCTGCAACATCTTTAAAAGTTGTTTTGGGGCGACTTTTTTCTCCAACACGAGCGCGCGCTTTACCAAACGATAGAGCGCGTCCGTTTTGATCGGAAATCGAATTCATAAGGAAGAACAGCGCAGCAACGATCAAAACCGTTGGCACAATTGCCGAGATCACTGTTTTAATCATGGAATCATCAGAAGTGTCAATGCTAAACGCAATTGTTGGATGGTCTTGCATGAGCTTTTGTAGGCTATCGTGCCCTATGTAATAGGTCTTAAAATGACGCGAAGTGTCATTGGAAGTAGTATAAACGCCTGTAACACTGCTGTCTTGAGTTTTATAAACAACCTTAGTAATCTGTTCTTGATTAACCGCTTCAACAAATTGATTGGTTGTAAGGGTATCTTGAGGCGAAGCAAAAAAGGCATTATAGGCACAATAGGCAAGCCATGCCGCTAAAAGCAACGCAAAGATAATCCATATACGCTTGCGTCGTGGTGACTTATTTTTAGAAAACGCGTTGATAATATCGTTGAGTTCATCAACACTTAAATCATCTAAATTAAGGTTTTTGAAACGGCTTTGTTGAGAGGCACCTTCTTGTTGAGAAGCACCCTCTTGTTGAGATGAATCCTTACGCGTGGGCGTTTGGGTAGATTCGCTGTGTTGCTCAGCGTTGCTGTGAGCATCTGCACTTTTGATGACCTGCTGTTGAGAAGCTTTTGTCTGCGAATTTTGCTGAGGCGCAGATGTAGGCGATTCTTTCTGATCTGGTCTGTTTTCCAACACGAACAAACTCCTTATACGTTCTTATAGCGTTTAATGTGAATAAACTTGAGGCTTAAGTACGCCAACATAGGGTAAATTGCGGTAACGCTCGGCATAATCTAAACCATAACCCACAATAAAGGAATCAGGAACATGTGTACCTACGTAGCGTGGCTCAATTGCTGGTTTATGATTGGGGATATCTTTCACTGAAAATGCCGCGACATGAATTGAAGCTGGTTTGCGAGCACGAAGAAGCTCGATGAGGTACTTGAGGGTAAGACCTGAGTCTAGGATATCCTCGGCAATAATGATGTCACGACCTTCAATCTTGGTATCAAGGTCTTTAAGGATTTTCACAACACCCGAGCTTTTTACCCCGTCTCCATAGCTTGATACTGCCATAAAATCAATGGCGCACGGTATAGTAACAGCACGCAAAAGATCGGATGCAAAGATAAATGCTCCGCGCAAAACGGCAATAAACAAGGGATTTTTACCCTCATAATCTTTAGAAATTTCGGCACCTAAACGTTTTACAATTTCTTTAATATCGTTTTCACTTAAAATAACGCGCTCGATATCGGGGTGAAGCTCACTCATGATATATAGCTCCTAACTTTTTTTACACGTGAACATATGCACAGAGTATGTACACCTATAACCAACGCTCCTCCAATGTTATTTTGCAGGAGTAAAACTTAATTCTAGCATCACTGTAGTATGGGATGTACAACGAAAACGCTCATCTGAGCGAATGCTTGCAACCCACACGATTTTTCCTTCGGGAGCTTGCCGAACAATAGGAATGAGAGGACGCTCAAAAACGGGGATGTGCGCCTCATTTAAGAGGTCACTAATTTTTTTGGATCTTCCACTCATGCCAAAAGGACACATAACGTCTGCAGGCTGCGCGCTGTCTACCCACAACAAAGCCCCCTGTAAAGACGGGTGAGAATCCCGTGCAAACCCAAGGCTTTCGGCGTCACACACTATATGAGTACCTTGTGTTCTTTGCGAGAGCTTTTGCGCAAAATCTTCGGGTTGCATATGAGCGGGGCACGCATACACACGCGCGGCTAACGTATAAGGTACGGCATTACGCGTACATGAAAGCGTGCCTGGTACACGCATCCATGCAGGACGAAGCAACTCTTTATGTGCGGTTAAGCGAATAAAAAGCATACCATGTTCCACACGAACAGACAAAGAATTTGCAAGGCTCAAAGAGCCAGCACCAGCAGCAACACAGCGCAAAATAGCTTCAATGTGTGCGGTATCAAGACGAATATCACACGCCATCTGCATAAGCGCAAGACGCACCATACGGCGCGCGAGAGCCACGTCTTCTGAACTTAAACGAAGTGCATCAAGCACTAATACGCTTTGCGTTTTTCTTCTTATAAGCGACTCAAGATGGCGGCGCGCTACGTTATCCATATAATTGTTTTCATCGCGCAAGATATCGCAAGTTGAGCAAATTCGCTCAACCAAACGCGGATTTTTTTGCTTAAGCTTGGGAACAATAACGTGGCGCATATATGCACGTGCATAATGCGTATCGTGATTGGTTTGATCTTCGCACCAGGTCATACCGTGCTGGGTAAGCATATCGCAGAGCTCTTCATGCGTTGTGTCCATCAATGGACGAACAATAATTGATCGGCGGCGAGGAATTGAGCACAAACCAGACAGTGCCGACCCCTTAGTTGCATTCAAAAAGAATGTTTCCACCCGATCACTTGCTGTATGAGCAGTGAGAATACGGGCGTCCTGTACGCGCGTATGAGTTTGCTGGCACAGTTTTTTTATCAATTCAAATGCCACTTTATAACGCACCATACGACCAACATTTTCTATATTTTTCTCGCCTGACAAGGTTTTTTGTTCAGCAAGACGAGCAACATCTACATGTGCGACATGAAAAGCGATGCCAAAATGAGAGGCAAGCTCTTGTACAAATTCCTCATCAGCTTGAGCGGATGCGCCGCGCAGTCCGTGATTTACGTGAAGAATGTGCAGCCGCTCTTTTGCAATTGGTGCACAACCTCGACCATCCTCAAGATCAAGCTGCGATGTTGCAGCTAACAGGGTTAATGCCGACGAATCGGCTCCACCAGAGACCATCAAAAGCACTGGTGCAGATGAAGATCCTTCCACTTGAGACCTAGAAGATGTTGTATGAGCAAAACGAGCCTGAACGCTTGGCACGTATACCTCCTCAAAACTGCGCTTTGTATGTTTGCTTATAGGTGCAATGTCATGTGCAATGTCAACCTAAATACATAAGACGATAGTATGCAGAAAAATATTGTAACCGTATTATATGAACAACGCCTGTTCATCACAGTAAAACAAAAAGTGCCAAACAAAACGTGCGATATCACACAACGTGATACCGCACGTATAAGCATATGGTCGTCACTCATACACCTCTTGCCAAACGCGAATAAGCTAGTCGATTGAAACCTTAGTAACGTTTGCTTTTTCTTGCTGTTTAGGGACCGTAATGGTAAGCACGCCATTGGCTAAACGAGCACTTAATCCTTGTGTTGCTGCGTCTTTTAGATAAACACCACGCGTAGCACTCCATGAAGATGTCTCTTTGTACAGATAATTCTTGTGCTTATCTTCTTCGCTTTCTTGCTTAGTTACAGCTATCGACAGACGTCCCTCATTAAGCTCAACATCTATATCCTCACGTTTTACACCAGCAAGTTCAGCAGTAACTTCATAGGAAGTGTCTTTATCTTCAACATTCATCTTAAACGTATGAGCATCGGATAAATTTGAAAGTTCAACAGGCTCCTGGAAGAAGTCACCAAAAGGATCAAATGCACGACGAAGCGTCTCTAAACGATTGTAAGGAACCAAAGTAGCCATATGAATCACTCCTTAAAACGATGAGGTTATACAACCTCTTATGTTCATATAGGTGCGTACCCGTACTAACGGATATTATACAACCTCATATATATATTTATATTTGCTACACATATATAATCTAAGTCTACTATTGTTAAATATTGAAATGTAAAATCCAAAAAGAGTTACGCGCTCAAGCGCGGATTATGGTATAAATAATGTGAGGAAACAATGCTGCCGGAGGTGCTGTATGACAGAAGATTTACACGGTATATCAGGTAATGACAATCGTGTGCAGCAAACGCACATGTCTAGCGCCCAAGACATCTGTGAATCTAAGGAGCCTATGCAGCGCAACGCCTCTGCTGTTAACTACCCAGATCCTTTTGACTATACCAACAGCACCGAAGACGAGTGCCCCACACCTTATGTGCGTCCTACCAAGCCGCATCACACACAAGAAGCTATTAATGACTTGCAGGAAGATGAGGTTGATAATCTCGATGTTACCGGTATTGACTCACGCGCTATAAAATCTTCTTCTCTTAAGCACCGTCAGCGCAGAATCTCAAGAAAGGATGCCGAGATCTTAAATAAATCTCAATACGGTCACTATCTTGAAATTCCACGCAACAAGCGTTCCATTTTTCAGCCACAACAGCGCATCCAACAACAAAGAATGAATAAACTTTTGTTTTTATCTGCGCTTATCGTGGTGGCAATTATTATCGTTCTCTTTTACATCATCCACTAACGTCATTCGCTAAGAGTGCTTCTCACTAATCCCAAGGATTTTTCTCAAAAAGTTTTTCTTGCGAAGGTGCGCGGTCAGAATACGGGTCATAGCCGTCGTCGTCTTCACGTTCGGCTCTGATAGTGCTGTCTCCTCTACGAGAAGATATATTCTGCGCAAGGCGAGAAGACCCCTGCTGTGTTGAGCCTTCATGTGCATGCTCTGTATGAGTGCCAGATGCCTTTGGATGAGCTATAAAATTGTGATCTGCATCTACATCTACCACAAGCGTATCTCCCTCATGAACACGTTCATCAATAATAAGCGAAGAAATAGTATCTACCACTTGCGTTTGAATAAGACGCTTAAGGGGACGCGCGCCGTATGCAGGATCAAAGCCCTGAGTTGCCAGTTGCTTATGTGCCGCGTCAGTTAAGACAAGGCTCATGCGCTCGCGCGCAAGTCGCTCGCGGACTGATTTCAGCTGAAGATCAACAATTTTCTCGATAGCTACAGCATTAAGAGAGTCAAACATAACAATATCGTCAATTCGGTTAAGGAACTCTGGCTTAAACGTATCGCGCAATGCCTGCGTTACACGATTTTTAGCATCTTCAGATGTAAGCGATGAACCTGCCTGCGTTGCTTGCGATATAATTTGACTTCCAACATTGCTGGTCATAATAATGATTGAGTTTTTAAAGCTCACCACACGACCTTGTCCATCTGTTAGACGCCCATCGTCAAGCAGTTGCAACAAGATATTAAACACATCAGGATGTGCCTTTTCCATTTCGTCAAGCAAGATAACACAGTAGGGATGTCTGCGTACAGCCTCGGTGAGCTGTCCGCCTTCGTCGTAACCTACATATCCTGGAGGCGCACCAATGAGACGCTGAACGCTAAACTTCTCCATGTATTCGCTCATATCAATACGCACTAAAGCGCGTTCGTCGTCAAAGAGCGTAGAGGCAAGCGTTTTAGCAAGCTCGGTTTTTCCTACACCAGTAGGGCCGAGGAAGAAAAAGCTCCCCAGTGGCTTATTGGGATCTGCAAGCCCTGCACGACTTCTGCGCACAGCCGCTGCAACAGCTGATACAGCCTTGTCTTGTCCGATAACACGCTTATGTAGCACAGCTTCTAAACCGCGAAATTTAGACATTTCACCCTGC
>CAMQEO010000013.1 GCA_946999785.1 uncultured Atopobium sp. | reverse complement strand
TTGATACCGACAACATGATGACTCAGCCTAAGGGCTTAACCTCTGCTTCTGGTGCCGATGCAATGACGCACTGCCTTGAGTCGTATGTTTCAACTATGGCTTCTGACTACACGCAAGCTATGAGCTTAAAGGGTCTCAAGCTTATTTTTGAAAATCTTGAAACTGCTTATGATGAGCCTAACAATGTGTATGCTCGCGACAAGATGGCAAATGCTTCTTGTATTGCTGGTCTTGCATTTTCTAATGCATTTTTGGGTATGGTTCACTCCATGGCTCACAAGCTTGGTGCCTTCCACCACATTCCTCACGGCTGGGCAAATGGTGTTCTGCTTACGCGTATTATTCGCTATAATGCAGCAGAAAAGCCAACGCGTATGGGTACGTTCCCTCAGTATGAGTATCCTCACGCTAAAGCTCGTTATTGCGAAATGGCTCGTTATTGTGGCATTACTGGTGCTAATGACGATGAAGTCTTTGAGAAATTTGTTGCCAAAGTTCAATCAATTCTTGATTACATTGGCGTAAAGAAGACCATTGCAGAATACAACGTAGACGAGAAATACTTCCTCGATACGATTGACGAAATGTCTGAGCAGGCATTTAACGACCAATGTACGGTAAGTAATCCGCGTTATCCTTTGATCAATGAGATAAAGAATCTTTACTTGGATGCTTATTATGGTCGTGAGCCTAAGTCGTACGAAGAGTAAATACGTGCATTAAGTGCTTTATGCGCTTTTAAGCTACGTGCATTCGATAGCCCTGTAAACATATGTTTGCAGGGCTTTTTGTTATGTTGAGATAACATTTTTTTGAATGAAACAGTGTTTATAGTGGTTTTTACCATGTCCAAAATTTTGATGTGTGCATAATTTTGTAAGTAAGACGTTAATTTTTTTAAGAGGAACACCAAATACGCTAAGATTATCTCATACGTACAAAAGTTTTGGTTACGTTGGTGAGCCCTTGCCTCAGCTCCTGGGGAATTATAATCGGGAATCAATGTATCAAACAAAATTATCCCAGGAGGATTTTGTGAAAGAATATCTTAAAACTGCAGATGAAGTTTTAACTAACCTTCATACTCACGAAAAAGACGGTCTGTCTGCAGCACAAGCATCTAAGCTATTGGACGAATACGGACTCAATAAGCTTGATGAGGCGCAAAAAGATTCTGTTGTGAAACGTTTTTTTGCGCAGATGGCAGACCCCATGGTTATCATGCTTATTATTGCAGCAGTTATATCGCTTATAGTAGGTATGTATAATGGCGAAGGTGATTATGCCGATGTGGTTATTATCATGTTCGTGGTTATTCTTAATTCGTTCTTAGGTGTTGTACAAGAGCTTAAAGCTGAGGAGGCACTTGCGGCTTTACAAGAGATGACCGCCGCACAAAGTAAAGTTATGCGCGATGGCTCGCTCCAAAGTGTACCTTCATCACAGCTTGTTCCTGGCGATATTATCGTCTTTGAAGCAGGAGACGCAGTTGGTGCCGATTGTCGTATTTTAGAAAGTGCTTCACTTAAAATTGAGGAAGCAGCACTTACCGGAGAGTCGGTTCCGGTATCTAAAGTGATTGATATGTTGCAGCTTGGATCTTCTGAAAAAGACGTACCTTTAGCCGATCGTAAAAACATGTGCTATATGGGATCCACGGTAGTATATGGTCGCGGTCGCGGATGTGTTGTAGCAACAGGTATGAAAACAGAAATGGGTAAGATTGCTCGTGCGCTAAGCAGCGTTCAAGACGAGCAAACACCTCTTCAAAAGAAGTTAACCGAGCTTTCGCATAAGTTAACGGTATGGGTTGTTGCAATCTGCGCTATTATTTTTGCTGTTTCGCTTGCTAAACATGGGTTTGAATTTTTATCTCATGTTGAACTTGTATTGAATACATTTATGGTTGCGGTTTCTTTGGCAGTAGCTGCTATCCCCGAAGGCCTTGCTGCGGTTGTAACCATTGTTTTGTCTATCGGTGTTACTAAGATGAGTAAAAAGCATGCAATTATTCGTCAGCTTTCTGCGGTAGAAACGCTTGGTTGCACGCAAGTAATTTGTAGTGACAAAACAGGAACTCTTACACAAAATAAGATGACCGTTGTTGAGCGCGTAACAGGTAATTTAACAGCACATTTACGCACCATGGCACTTGCAAGCGATGCTGTTTGGGATGATGTGACACATACAGCTCAAGGTGAACCAACCGAAGCTGCACTAGTAGCTGACGCTGCTAAAAATGAATTCACCACGTCATATCTTAAACAAACACGTCCGCGTGTTGGTGAAGCTCCCTTTGATTCAAGCCGTAAAATGATGTCGGTTGTGGTGAATAATAACGGATCATATATGCAGCATACCAAGGGTGCACCTGATGTTATTTTGTCACACTGTACCACGTATCTTTCCGAAACGGGCATTGTGCCGTTTACTGACGAATTAAAAGCATATGTTATCGAGCAAAATAAGAAACTTGCCAATAAGGCGCTTCGTGTGATCGCATCCGCGCGTCGTGATTGGGGTAGCAGCTGTCCAGAATCATTTGATGGCGCATACCTTGAACACGACATGTGTTTTGTAGGGCTTTCGGGTATGATCGATCCTGTTCGTCCCGAGGTTAAATCGTCTATAGACGAAGCAAAATCTGCTGGTATACGCGTTGTTATGATTACGGGAGACCATATTGACACAGCGTGCGCTATCGCTCAACAATTAGGAATTATTTCTTCTCGCAAAGAAGCGCTTACTGGCGCTCAATTAGATGCTCTTAGTGACGAAGAGCTGGACGCAACTATTGAATCATATGGCGTGTATGCTCGTGTTCAGCCCGAGCATAAGGTTCGTATTGTAAGTGCGTGGAAACATAAGCAAAAAGTTGTTGCGATGACTGGCGATGGTGTCAACGATGCACCTTCTATCAAGCGCGCAGATATTGGTATTGGTATGGGTATAACAGGTACCGATGTTACTAAAAATGTTGCTGACATGGTACTTGCTGATGATAATTTTTCTACCATTATTAACGCCTGCCGAGAGGGAAGACGTATTTACGATAATATTCGTAAATGTATTCAATTTTTGCTTTCTTCAAACCTTGCTGAAGTTATTTCGGTTTTTGTTGCTTCATTTATTGGCTTTACTATTTTGGAACCAACGCACTTGCTTTGGATCAACCTTATTACTGATTCTCTGCCTGCTCTTGCGATGGCAACCGAAGGTGCCGAGCCAGGTATCATGAGGCGCAAACCTCGTAGTGCCAAAGATGGTATTTTTGCAGGTGGCGTTGGTGCTGATATTATGTTTCAAGGTATTGCGATTTCTGTTCTTACACTCATCAGCTATTTTATTGGCCATTATCTTGAATTTGGCACTATGGATATATCTCAGGTTCTTCAAAATCCAAGTGCTGGCATTCATGGAATGACCATGGCATTTTTGACGCTTTCAATGGTTGAGATGTTCCATTCGCTTAATATGCGCAGTATGCATCAATCAATTTTTACGCTTAAGAAGCAAAATATGTGGCTGTGGGGTGCATTTGTGTTTGCATTGTTGCTTACCTATTTGGTTATAGAAACGCCGCTTGCACAAGCTTTTAACTTTGCAGAAATCGGTTGGGAAGAATATGCGGCCGCCCTCATTTTAGCTGCGCTTATTATCCCGATTGTTGAAATCGAAAAATGGTTTGCACGTCGCGGACAGCCCGCGCGTGCATAACGTTTTGCTTTAAGATTTGGATGCGTATGAAGTCGTTAAAGCATAAGATTGTTAAGAATGCTCATCAGAAGGCTTGTGTTGGTGCGTGTGAAGCACAAGCATTACATAATGTGGAAAAACAAGACATGGAATCAGGCTTTTCATCTGATGCGTATGCCGATAATGAGTTTGGTATCAACGTTGAAAATTCTTCTTTGACCACGGATTCTGTGACGTTCTTTCCAAGCTTTAACGACTTTTATGTATCGCCTGCTATTCGCGAGGCTGCTGAGCATGAAATTCACCATCTTTGCAGTGTGCATCATCTTGATGAAGGTTCATTGTTTCTGGGTAAATGTATAAGCCTTGATAGAGGATTTCCGCTGATTTGTACTAAAACAGCTATCATTCGCTGCGAGTTTTCTGCACTGTTGACCAAGTCAAAGTCAGAAAAAAACGTTGTTGTGGGTGACTGGCTTATTGTGGGGATACCTTGTAACCACGCGATGGGTATTATGTACACAATTTTACCTCGAATTCATGCGGTAAGTCGTTGGAGAGGCGATTCCCGTGCAAAAATGCAGGTTTTAGCTTCTCACGTTGATAAAGTCTTGCTTGTTCAACCGTTTACACGTTTGGGTTTAGATTTGGCCCGTATTGTGCGAACGGCGGTTATTGCGCAAGACTGTGGGTGTTCGTGTGCTGTTGTTTGCACAAAAGTTGATCGTGTTGGTCTTTCTCAATATAAAGATTCGCTTATGACTTTGAGTGCGTTATTAGCCAATCAGATTGAAATTGTTGTTTCTTCGCAGGATTTGCATTTTATGGAGAGTGTTGCGCCTTATAAAGAGTTTGCAGCTGAACATGATATTCATTGGGGTGTGTCTGAGCTTTTGCAGCTTGTGGGTAGTAAAACCTGTGCCATGCTTCTAGGTGAGTCGGGCGCTGGGAAATCTAGTCTTCTTAATCTGCTTCTTAAGCGTCCTGTTCAGCGTGTTGGTGCTACACGTTCAAAGGATGATAGTGGACGCCATACTACTGTTTCGCGTCAAATGATCGCTCTTCCATCTAGTGGATGTATTATTGATTGTCCTGGATTAAGAACTTTGCCACTCATGGGTCATGAAGCTGGTTTGGCTCAAACGTTTCCACTTTTAACAGCAGCGGTTGAGCATTGTAAATTTAGAAATTGTTCTCATAAAAAAGAGCCTGGATGTGCTGTCCGCGCGCTTGAATCTTCGCAGCGTGTTTTTTCTGGATCTATTGATATATATGTAGCTCTTTTAGACGAAATGAGCTTATCTGCTCATATGCTTGATAAGGATATTTCTCATCGATATATCTAATGCATGGTTGTAACTTTGTGCACGCTAGGTGCATTTATAACAGCTTGATTGTGGCTATGTTAGCGTGTCAATCATGCCGAAGTTATGGTGTGCGGTTGCCGCGACTATCGCGGCGCAATTTCGCAGCGCAGGCGCAGTGACTATCGTAACGCAATTTCACAGCGCAATTACCACGGCAATCACTATGCAAATTCATCGCAGCGCAGGTACCGCGCCTCTCGCGGCGCAGTAGTACACCACAATCTTACATGGTATCCTTCACATCATCTTCACAAAATTACAAATTTGATAATTATCGTTTTTGTTTTTTGCGACGCTATTACATCTTTCTGCATAGTTCATTATTGCTAATCCTATTTAGGTTTTAGAACATCCAAGGAACCAACTCGTCTTTTAAAGAAAGTTTCTTAAAGCTATTTATAAGGCTTCCTCCTTGGCAGTTTTTTGCAGTTTCTACCAGAAATAATGCATGCTACCTGCACGTTTTGTGCATGCCACTTTTTGTAATCTTACGTACGCGTCCAATAATTTGTGAGAGTATGTCCTCGTAATATTTTGTGCGAGGAGGTGGACGATGTCGTTAAAATTTCGTTTGTTGTGTGCTGTGTTGTGTGCGCTTTTAGCTATGTATACCAGTTTTTCTTTTGCACAATCCGTGCGTAGCGATGCACAAAAAGCTCGTGATGATGCAATTGCTTCATATGGTGGAGATGTAGTACGTCTTGTTGTTACTACTCATCCTTTGCAAATTGGTGACACGATTAAAGCTGAGGACATAGTTGTGCGTGACTGGGTTTCGGACTTGGCTCCAAAAGATGCATATTTAAACAGTGATGACGTGATAGGTAAGGTAGTCAAAGTTGCGGTAGGCGAAAATGTACCCCTTTCAACAATGCATTTTACAGAATCGGATAGCGAACTTGTGATTCCTAATGGCAGAGTTGCTCTTAGTTTACCTATGAATGAAAGACTTGGTATCGGATTACATATTACTCCTCGCACTCAGGTACTTGGATACGAAACTAATAACAAAACTACGCATCTTATTACCAAAGATATGGTTGCACTGTGTATAAAGGAAGCTCAACCAGCACAAAATATTCCTGCGCAATTGGTGCTGGCGGTATATCCCGCAGATGTCACGCGTGTGCTATCAGCTGCAGCTACTCAAAGTTTAAGACTGGTAATTCCTGCACAAGATGTGCAAGACCTTAAAGACGATTCACAGCAAGTAGAGAGCGACCATACAAAAGATATTTCTTCGAACAGCACAACTCGTGAAGATGATTCCCAAAAAGAAAAAGATCATACGCAAAAAAGTTCTGAGTCTGGTTTGAAAAAGAATGATACGGCTCCATCAGTACAAGTAACAGCTAAATCAAAACATACGTAATTTTAATTGTGTAAAGCTCGTTTTAAGCGAAATGCGTGCAACAAATTAAGACATTGCACACGCTAAAAATCTTTCTGTGAGGTGAACGATTATGACTTATACCTGGATTGCTTGTTGTGCTCCACAAAATAGGATATTGATGGCACAAACTCTTCAACATATGGAGCATGCAACGATCTCACATTATTTTGACGATGGGCTTCAGCTGCGCAATTATGTGCGGATACAAAACTTAACTTCGTGTGCGGTTATGGTTGGCTTGACGGCAAGCGGCGTCTCAGATGTAAATCTAGCTGCAGCACTTGTTATGGACGGCTGCGCACGTGTTGTGTTGGTGGGGCGTTGTATCTCGGGGTCTTTACGATCACGTGCTTTAAAAGCAGGAATTCATGATGTTTGGGATATTGGAAGCGATGTTTGTGTTAAGGAACAAAGCAATAAACAAATAAGCACGTATGAGCACGTGTCCTTACCACAATTAGACGCTGTGTCTCAAGCTTCGTCCGTGGTCTTGAATTCTGAAGGAGCAACTCATTCTCAAGCGATTACCTATGATGAGGTATACCAGAATTTACAGACGTTGCTTTCACAGCTTTCAACACTCGTAAAGGCCTCTCATGAGGTGCCTTCTTCAACGCGCGAGCAGCTTGCTACAGCAACAGATGACGGTTTAACTACTGATAATCAACGTTTATTGAAAAATAATTCTCAAGATATGCCTGATATAGATGACGATGATATTTTCAAAGAATCACTAGATTCAAATCAACGGTCAAGCAAAGACATCGATCATGTGCAGCCAGGGCACTGCGCGAATGATTTGCATGATGAGAAGCAGCCTTTCTGTGTAAATCAGCAAGACACTTCGCATGCGTCTGTGCGCGAGTTGCTAGATCCTGCATTGTCTGCATCGTCTGCCTGCTTATCAGCACCTTCGTCAGCGGAGCCAAGAGCGTCTTGTTCTGCAACAGCACCTGCGGCTGCGGAGCCAAGAGCGTCTTGTTCTGCAACATTGTCAGTGCCAAAGCCGGCATCATGTACGCCTACAACAGCGCCTGCACAAGTAACAAAACCGATGGCATCTTCCTCTGTATCTGCATCGCAACAGATACAAACTACAACATCTTACGAACTTGGAGCTGCTCCTATTATTAGCTTTGTCTCTGGGAGAGGAGGTATGGGTAAAACAGCTTTGGTTGCTACATGTGCCGAGCTAGCTCGAGACATGGGTTTTAAGATTGCACTTCTTGATTTTGATTTATCGGGTGGAAATCTTGCATTTTGTTTTGGCGTTAAACGACCTTATGATTTAAGTCGTATATCGCATGATGTTATGTGTGATGACCTGATTGCAAAGAGTGCCACGCTTATAGACGATGGGTGTCTCTTATGGGGTCCGTGTGAAAAACCTGAAATGGCCGAGACAATTTCCCCTCATATCGGTGCAATTTTAAGTTATGTAACGCACAACTTTGATCTGGTTTTTGCAGATACTTCTACCACGTTTACCGATTCTGTAGCACAAGTGGTGCAAGCGAGTACGCGCGTTGCGATTGTTCACGATGATTTACCTGATGCAATTTCTGCGCTTGCAAAAACAGCTGCTTTAGCAGTAAGGCTTGGTGTGCCACGTACAAGGATTTGTAGGGTGGACAATTTTAGTAATCCTCATAGTCGGTTTGACATAGATTTTGGACGTAGCGAAATAGGTTTGGAGGGTGCTCAGGCATATAAAATTGTAGATGGAGGTATGGATATACATGAACTTCTTGCAACTGGACATGTGCGAGAACTCATACAAGTACATAATGCTTATGTGAAATCAGTTCAGGCAATGCTCACAGAGTTTATTCACGATTTAGCATTAAAACCTTCAAATTCAACTGATGCGTATGCACCAGCTTCTGCGAAAAATTCAATTAAGGGCCGAAAATTACATCTTGCATTGTTTAATCGTCATAAAGAGGCGATGTAAATGTCGCTTTTGGAACGTATACGTGCTTTAGAGCCTAAAGAACAATCGAGTTATAGAGGAAATGCGCCTCGCAAGCCCAAATCTGATTTTTATGACTCTTTTCATGCAAAACGAAGGAAGCGTCTTCAAGAAGCATTAGTGGATAGATTGGGTCTCTCAACGCTTGCAACTATGATGCAGTCTTATGATAGTGCACGCCTTAAAGAGGAAATTGATGTTGCATGTCGTGACCTTTTGCATACTGAGGTTTTTAGCGATGTCCCAGAGCATGATTATGAACATTTAATACGCGGAGTAAGCGATACCATTTGCGGATTAGGACCAATTCAGAGCTTGCTTGATGATCCATGTGTAACCGAAATTATGATTAATGGTTGTGACTCACTTTTTTACGAAAAAGATGGCTGCTTACATGAAGCTTCTGCTATGTTTGAGAGCTCTGAGCAAATCATGATGATTATTGATAGGATTTTGTCTCCCTTAGGACGAAGGCTTGATAGGAGTAGCCCCATTGTTAATGCACGATTGGCTAACGGAGATCGTGTAAATGCTGTTTTTGAATCAGTTGCGCTTAATGGACCTAGTGTAACGATTAGAAAATTTTCCAATAGAATTACGTCACTGGATCAGTTGGTAAACCTTGGATCTCTTCCTGCGTGGTATGCACAGCTTCTCAAATGGGCGGTTTTATATCGACAAGATATAGCTGTTGCCGGTGGTACTGGATCGGGGAAAACAACACTTTTAAATGCACTTTCATGCGAGATCAGTAAATCTGAACGTATTGTAACCATAGAAGATTCTGCGGAATTAAAATTTGATTCTCATCCTGATGTTGTGCATCTTGAAGCACAAGACGCATCTATTGAAGGAACAGGAGAAATAACTATTCGCGACCTTGTAAAAAATGCATTACGTATGAGACCTGATCGTATTGTTGTAGGGGAGTGTAGAGGCAGCGAAACAATCGATATGCTTCAGGCAATGAATACTGGTCACGATGGCTCTCTTACCACACTTCATGCAGGCACTGCAGAAGAAGCGATACTGCGTTTGGTTCTTATGGCGAGATTTGGAATGGATTTACCTGCAAATATCATTGAAGAACAAATTGCATCGGCGCTTGATTTGTTGGTTATGTCAGTGCGTATTGAGTCAGGGAAACGATTTGTGACCTCGCTTTCTGAAGTTTCTCAGGGTTCATCAGGTCATGTTAGGCTTACTGAATGCGTTTCCTTTGATCAAGTTCATGCTCAGTGGTCATTAGTTAAAGAGCCTCGATTTTTGTCGCATCTTGTTTTAGCAAAACTGGTAAAAAAAGAGGAGGTTAAAGCATGGAAACAGCAAGTTTGTGCTGCTTAAATGCCTTGTTGGTTTTTAGCGGCTGTATGGTACTTTTGCCTAGTACGGCTCTAGTTTCTAAAACACTTGTATACTTACAAATACAAAAACTTGCGTATGCGCTGTGTAAATTTATCGCTCGAACTCCTCTTATACACTATCTTTTGTCTTATAAAACGTTTACAACAATTGATATGTATGTGCAGTCACGTGCTCGAAAACTTGGCTATACGCTTTGTGTGGAAGATGCATGTGCCGTAACACTTATTTTGTTTGTTGTAATGCTTATTTCAGTATTACTATTTTCGCGTTCATTCGCAGCAACACTGTTATGTGCAGCATGTTGCGTGTGCGCTTGTCCCATGTTTGCTCATCGTCTTGAGCAACTTCAAAAGACCACATTATGCCATGATATGCCTGATATTTTTAGAATGCTTGGTATGGCACTTGCAGCCGGACAAACATTTTCACAAGCAATTGCATATGTGGGACAACATCAACCGGGAGAAGCAGGAAAAGCTTTTCAAAAGGCCTCTCTCAAGTTGCGCTGTGGTAGTTCAATATCAGAGGTACTTAATGATATGGCTCATACACTGCAAGCTCCCGGTGTGAAGTTTTTGATTACAGCACTATTTATATCTCAGCGAACAGGTGCACCGCTGAAATCACTTTTTAGACAGTCAGCGCAGCTTGTAGAGCAGCAAGAAAAGTTCAAAAAATTGCTGTCTGTAAAAACTGCCCAAGCACGTTTAAGTATACGAGTTGTTTCAAGTTTGCCTTTGATACTTATATCTGTACTATCGTGTATTTCTTTAGATTTTCAAAAGGGAATTACGCGGCCTGCTGGGCTCATTTCGTTAGGTATTGCAGCTATTTTAGATTTTATCGCATTGATGATTATTCGCTCACTTCTGAAAGGGGCATTCCATGATATCTAATGGCTTAATTTCGATAATGCAAAGTGGTCTGTTGGTATTTTTGGGTTGCAGTATTCTTTTGGGAACTCGGTCTCATTATATAGATGTCGCTCGCTCGAGTAAGGGCAATTTGCTTTCTTTACCATCTTTGATCCACGCTATAAAAACTAAAATTTTTGAATTTCCCTGAATGAATCATTATTATGTAAAACTTACCGGGAAAAGGAAGCGCATGATGTGCTTGCAGGAACTTCCTACCTTACTTGATGTTATAACTTTGGGTCTTTCATCAGGTCTTTCTTTTGAAGCCTCATTGGATTTATATTGCATGCATTATAACGGCGTTCTTGCACAATTATTTCAACGTCAATTGCTGCAATATAGATTGGGCGTTATTTCTAGGCGAGCTGCTTTACAAGACATTGCTGACGATTTACGTATTGATGCTCTTACACGTTTTACTTCAACGGTTATACAGGCGCTTGAATGTGGATCGCCTTTAGTTGGAGTTTTATCGGATCAGGCACAAAGTATTCGAGATGCCCAGCGCTTTGAGTTGGAAGAAGAAATAGAAAAAATACCAGTTAAAATGCTCATACCTATGGGTGTACTTATCGTGCCAGCTATGCTTATTTCGATTATGGGGCCTCTTCTTGCCTCCGCCGTATAGATCTGAGCAGCAGCTGAAAGCTTTTGAATCAAGTTGAATATACGTTGATATTGAACTGAAAGGACGCATATGTTTTATAAACTTCATGCCTTAACGCAACACCTGTATAAAAATATGCAGTGCCGTCTTGCAACGTTTCGTGTTGATACGTCGGGTCAAGGTACAACCGAATATGCCATCTTGGTTGGTGTTCTTGTTGTTATAGCTATTTTGGCTATCATTTCCTTTAAAGGAAAGATACAAGAATTATGGGATGCAATCAAAAACGGTATTGAACAATTGTAAGCGTGTATTATGCACAGACATATAAAATATCAACCCGTCAGCTTTCCTTTTATGCTTAAACGCTATGTTGCAGTAGTGCTAGTTTTGGTAATTGTAACCTGGATAGCACCTTTTATATGGTTTGTTGTACTTTGCCCAAGCATCTCTTCTGAAAGCCAGAGTCAATCTGATGTAGAAGGATTTGACGAATCGAGTGATAGTGCCTCACAAGTCCCTGAGCCACCTACACATTTGTCTTTGGAACATCAGCAAAATGACTCACAAACAATTGCTATAAATAACGTGATAAGTGTGGATGATCAAGCTGCTATCGAAAATTTTATTGAAGATGATTTTCAAACGTCTTTAACCTGTGAAAGTTCGATTTCTCAGGTGATACGCTGCGTACTTACTACCTATAGGAATAAATCCGCATGTAAATTAGTCAAAAGCGGTTATTTTGATCTGCTGGGTCACATGTGGATGTGTATTATTCAACACCATGAATGGATAGATGTATGCCGTGTGCAAACGGATGTGTCTTCTAAAGGATGCAAAGTAACGAGGCTACGTATGCGCTATGAGCAATGGAGCGAGCAAGCACAGCGATACACGGAGTAATGTGTGTCTGTGCTTAAGACGTCTTAATGCGTTATGTGGAAAGCAGAGGTATGTATATGAGCTTTCTAAAAGGTGCTACTAATGAGATTGCTTCGTGTTGGGTTTTGTTTGTCAAGTTGCATAAATCTCTTCGGCGTCTTTTTTCTGGTTGCTGGATATTCAAACATATACAGAGTCGTTGTGGTCAGGGGAGTTTGGAATATGTGTTGGTAACGGCAGCTTTTCTATCAATGATCCTTGCGCTGAGTGCTCTATGGCATGCATGGGCTAACAAAGATCTTTTACAAAGATCGATTGACGCTTCGTCTCATACAACAGCTCAAGGAGTGATTGGTGATGTACAGGATATCCTTCTTTATTAGCAAGTTTTATGGCTATGTACGCCAGCGCCAAGGACAATCAACGGTTGAAGCTGCCGCGCTTTTGCCCATAATTTTTATGCTGTGCGCATTGTTGTTGCAACCTATCATTCTTTCTTTCAGTTTATCGGTTATGCAGAGAACGGCAGCAGAAACGGCACGTGTGGCAGCTACTGATTTTGATGGATCTTATAAAGATTGTCAGGGTTTTGCCCTACGCAGGCTAGAAGCGCTCCCACGTTTGGCCATGTTTCACACCGGTGATGAGTCGGATTGGGTGATTGAAATATCTCGTGATGAGCATGAAGTGGAAGTATCTATAACTGGGCATGTAACACCATTACCTTTATGGAAAGAGTTTCTCGAAACTTTTCATGAAAAAGATGAGCGTGGTTTGATACTTCGCGCTCATGTTAAACAGGCGTATCAATCTTCCTGGTTAGGAGGTTCATATGACGAATGGATGCGAATTTGGAATTGAATCGCATGTACGTGTTTCGCCGTTGAGCATATTTATTGCGGATAGGAAGGGATATACAACCACAAGCATTGCGTGCGTACTGTTGGTAACACTTTCGCTTATTTTTTCACTGGCAACGCTTCACTGGATTTCAAGTAGAGCTGCAGACATTCAAGAAGTTGCCGATGCCACAGCACTTGCAGGTTCAAATTGTGTCTCCTCGTTTGTAACGATTGTGCATGTCTTGGACGCCTTTGTTTTAAGTTTGGGATTAGTAGGAATGCTTGTATACGCTGTTGGATTGGTTGCTGCAGCGGTACCGATTTTAAATGCATTTTCACCACCTTTGCTTGATGTGGGAACGCAAGTATTTGTGGCTCGGCAGCGCTTTGCACAAAGTGCTTATGCTGGAATTCAAAAATTTGAGCAAGCTCTGCCTGCGCTTATTGCGTACAATTCGCTTTCATGTGCATATGCTAACAGTAGTGAAACATGTCCTTATGTTGGACTTGCAGTTCCATATCCACTTGTTTCTAAAAGTTCATATCCAGCTTTGACGGTAAGCGTTGATTCTAAAGATCTCAATAACGCTGGAAAACAGTTGCACGATCAATCAAAGGAGTTAGAAGCTATAGAAAAAGAGATGAGTGAAAATAAATTGAGAGCATATCAGGCAGATTGCGTGGATAATCCGCATTGTATGAGAAGCCGTGCAGCTGATTTAGCGTATTTGGATGGATCTCATAATCGCACATATTCATATGACGAATGGGAGTTTGAGTTTGCAAGACAACGTGCAGAATCTTATTATGCACAACGTAAAAGCATGGAAGTTCCTAAAAATTTGAGTTGGGATGAATATTGCCGCTCTTGTGCTCGCAAGCAATTCTATTCATATGCGTATGACAAAATCTCAGCCGTTTCCTGCCAAAATGACGAAAACCTCTTTAATTTGCCTGAATTACCTCACAATGCAGATTCTGTAAGAGGAAGTGACCTTTATACCAAAAAACTGTGGCCTGCATCATATGAGGATGACAAGCTGGTAGCACATTGCTCAACTGATTACATGAATGCCTCACCAGCGCGTTATGTAAGCTTACAAGAAATTGAACAAGGGGTTGCAAAAAGTAGTTCAACCGATGCAATAGATATGTCTATTATGGGAAAAGTGGCTTCGGCATCCACTAATATTAATAATGGATTTGAATATTATTGGAAGATCTTTCAACAAGCCGCGCGTGCTTATGCAAAAGCGCAAGAAAAAGCTGACGAAGTGCAGAAAACAATGCAAGATCAAGCTGAAACTACAGCAACCGCATTTGATAAGGCTTTAGCGCTCATAGGAACAGGACGACCCCATTTGTGTCCGCCTGGTGCATATGGATGTGTTGCATTTGTTATTCGTTCCTCTGAACTTAAAACACCAGATAAGCTAGTTTCTTCTTTTACCGGCTCAGCTCAGCTACCTGGCGGTATAGCAGTATCGGCAGCTACGCTTGCTCCTGACGCTACAGATTCACAAAATGCTGTACTTAAAAGAACGGCAGAAGAAGTAAAAAAGTTGGATTTTCCGCTTGCGTCTCCCATAATAAGCTCGCTTTGCGCACTCTGGGCTGATTTGCTTGAAAATTATGGATCACTCTATGATCACATGGGTTCGATAACTGATAGCGTTTTTAGAGGTTTAAGTTTCTCTGGAAATTCTAAGGTTGGTATGTGGCTAAAAAATAAGCTCGGTGAAGTTATATCAAGCTTTGGTTTTGAGCCTGTTGATCTTCGCCTTCTAAAACCTGTGCGTGTCAATTCTCAATATGTCTTACATAAAGCAGGTTTATCTCAAAACGATCAGCTACGCGCCTGGATCGAAAAAATGCCTCGTGATCCTCAAGCATTTAAAAAACAGTATCTTGAAAAAATAAAAAAATTATTAGGAGACGATTCGTTCACAATTGCACAAATCCCCAAACTAGGTTCGGAAGAATCATTTCCGATAAACCTAGATTTATCGTTTTTATTAGAAAAATAATGTAATAGATTGCAAAGGTTGTAAGTTATGTTTGGTAATACTTTGTGTCATATCTGTAGTGCCATTGCTGTGCGTATGCATGATCTTTGTAGTAACAATCAAAATGTATGCCGATTTGACTCCCATATTGTAGCATTACAAGATAATGCAGGACAGATGTGTGTTGAGCTGGTAGTGCTCATGCCGATTATTCTGGTAGTTATCTTGATTTCATATAATGTTGGCATGTATTGCAACTTATGTAGTCGTTTTGATCGTTGTGCTCAAGAAGCAATACTTGTTCAAGGTGTTGCACCTGCGGGCGTACAAAGCGTGGAGCATGCATGCGAAGAAATTCAAAATCAGCTACGCGCAGCAATGGATACAGATCTTTGTGATATTGAAGTACAAAACGATGCTTTGCACGGTGATCCATCGCGTCCTTTGTCTTATGCGGTTTCGCCTCTTCTTACCAGATATACCTGCACTATGAAATATAAACCTTGGCCATCATCGTTTATGTGTGCTGGTGTTGTGTTTAGTCCACAAACCTATGTTGAGCATAAAAAGTCACTTGTAGTTGATAGATTTAGAGCGGCAGTATTGGTGTAGTTATGATTATAAAATTTATAAAAAACTCTTCACAAACTATTGTAGGGGAGTTTGAACTTCTTGAATCAATATACGAAAAGTTACGAGGACTGATAGGAACAACCGCACAGCATAGAGGTGTTGTGCTTGCTCGATGTTCTTCGATTCATACGTGTTGGATGACCTATCCACTTGACGTTGCTTTTATTGATAACCGTGGGGTAGTGATAAGAAGCTATCGCAAACTAAGGCCTTGGCATGTTAGGGCAGCGAGGAAGGCTCAATGGACTATTGAGCGTCCTTATTCAACGACAGCATGGCTTAAAGAAGGTGATCAAATTATTTTTGAAGGGTGTATCTGCTAGTTGTGTGTAAAAGGAGTTGTTTATGCAGTTTAAGAGCAAGAGAAATCAATTTAAGATGATGAACAGCGCGAAAGATCTAGATTCTGAATCTGATATTACCAATGCGCTTCATATACCTATGGAATCTTATATGAAGACAGCTGAAAGTATTTCACATGCTTCGTCTGATAGTAAAATTTCAGCGCACCACATATACACAACGAAACGCTGTCCTGTATGTGATGAAGAACTTTTTGAAGATATGAACACATGCTATGGTTGCTTATATGATTTTTCTCGTGCTTCGCCTTATCGAGAACAGGGAAACATCGGTATGGAACACATTATGTCTGGCGGCGATGTTTCTTGCCAGGATTTGAGTGAACTAACTGATTTTAAAGCTGCAGGTGGTCTAGGTGGTTTTAGAGATACAAGTAGCCTAACCGATATTAGCGATACAAGTAGCCTAACTGACGCAGCATGTTCAACTCATTTGGCTGACTCTAAAAATTCTCAAGCTTGCTCAAGTGCGCAGCCGAAGCCAAATCTGCATACTAACGTGCTTACCAGTTCTGAATTTTTGATTCACTCTGAAATTCTTGACACAAAAATCCGCTTTAGCAATCAGTTACGGGTGGGAAGATTGCCTTCTAATGATGTTGTCTTGCACGCTCATTCTGTTTCGCGTAATCATATCAGAATCTTCATTAACAAAGATGAGGTATTAGTCGAGGATTGTGGTGCAACCAATGAAGCAAAAATCCATGGTCGCGCGATTATGGATCCTGTATCAGTGATGGTGGGTGATACGATTGACGTATGCGGAATTACATTTACGCGAGTTTCGTAACATATTGCTATGAGCGGATTATACATCTTGAGCAGCAGCGGCATCTGCCTGTTGCTCTGCAGCTTCAGTGCTACCTCGTGATTATAGCTATTCGTAATAGTTCTTTGATATACTTGTCTATATATGTTTACCTATTCTTAAGCTATGAGAATGGATATAGATGAAAACTTTAAAGTACTGCTTGAGTTGCCAACTGAATAACGTATGCTTCTTCTTGATTCATACTGTTTATACAACACTTATGCATATGTTAGCACGTGTGTTTGCGTCTAGAGTGACTGCGTTTAATAGGCGGAATTGCTCACGAATACATTTTTGTAAAGTTGTTAGTGCGCTTGTGTGTGGTATGTATCTTTTGAGCTGCTCATTTATGCCTTCGTACGCTTTAGCAGCTAAAAATTATAGCATAACTGATGTTAATATTTATGCTTTGCTAACTACTGATGGTACATTACAAGTGCGCGAACGTCGCACTTTTGAGTTCAAAGGTTCGTTTAAAGGCGTGTATTGGGATCTTCCCTTTGGAAATTATGAAGACCGCTTTATTGAACCTCAAGATATTAGTGTTTCTGAGCTTGCAACTCCAGATGCACAAAGCACCTCACCTGTATCGTATGAAGTAGAGAATGAATCAACATATAAGCATGTAAAAGTATATTCTGCACATAGCAATGATCGCGCGACCTTTGAAATATCGTATAAGCTGCCCCGTGTTGCAATGCGTTATCGAGATACCTCGGTGCTCTATTGGAAGTTTGTATCGGACGGATGGAAAAAAGGTTCAAATAATGTGACATGCACCATTGACTTGCCCTGTCCTTCAGGTGATGAAGTTTATGAAGGCAAAAATGTTCAAGCGTGGGCACATGGACCTGTTGACGGATCGCTTGCGTTTCATTCTCACGGTATTACTTGCATGGTGCCCAAGGTACCCTCACATGCTTTTGCAGAAGTCCGCATCTTGTTTCCAAATTCATGGCTTTCTGCAGCTGATCAAATAGAAGTTGATAAAAAAGAAAGCATACTCACAAAAGAGCGTGCATGGGCACAACAAACAAATCGAGAGCGTGAGATAAGACTGCTTGCACCTCGCGTGCTTCAAGTTGTATTGGCTGCATTTATTGTTCTTGCATGCGTTGTAAGCATTGTGCTGTGGATATCTAAAAAGCGCTGCTATCGTCCTCAGTTTAGCGATCCCTATTTTAGGGATGTGCCATCTCACGATCATCCAGCTGTGCTTGGATATCTATATTACGATAAGGACATTCGTCCGTCGGCTCTGATGGCTTCTCTTATGCGCTTATGTGATTTAGGTGTCTGCAAGTTACAACCTTGTAATGCTGCGTCTTCGCCTAGTCAAAGGGAGGCTCATAAAAAAGATAAGCAATATTATGAGCTTATAATTCAAAAAGATAAAGATTATTTAGATACGCTTTTCAAAAACCAAGATGCCCACTATGCTCAATGTTTGGCATTAGCGGATATAGCTACGCTTGGACAAACACATGATGAAAAGCGCAATCGCTCTGCCTTACATGTGCTTGATATAGATAAAAAGGCCTATGATTTCTTAACGAGTTTTGTCAAAGTATCCAAGGATTGTAACACTGATGAACCTGTTTCGTATGTTGGCGCGCATGTGAGTTTTGCCGATATGCATGCACTTAACTCTTCGCAGGTCACCGTATCGTCCTGTGCGCATGCATATCAGAGTTGGCGTCAAAGCGTTGAGAGTGCCGCTATGTATCGTGCATTCTTCTTTGCTCAGCGATCTTCTGCCGTTTCACGTGCACGTGTGTGCTGCTGGATATTTATAGTGATGGCAGTATTACTGGTTGGTCTTGGTTGTATTGGCTGGTTAAGCAGCTATATGGTTTTTGATGCCATTTTATTGGGTGAGCTCATAGCAGTCTGCCTTGTTTTTTGTGGATATGTATACACGCTTAAAAGCTATAAGACTCTTTCACAAGAAGGTATCGAAATTCGCGCAAAGTTGCATGCTTTTCGTCGTTGGGCGCTTGATTTTACGCGTCTTAAAGAAACTATTCCAACCGACTTGATCCTTTGGAACAGATTGCTTGTTTTAGCGGTTGTATTGGGTGTTTCAAGCAATTTATTAAAGAACATCCATGCAAGTAACCCCGACATGGAAATAGGCGACATCGGTGACGACTTTGTTATGTACTGGTGGTACGCATCGCTCTTTTCACCGCGTATGTCTGCCTATACACCTCTTGATGATTTTTCAAGAGGAATTGATAACGTTACAAGTTTTTCCTCTTCTCTTACTAATGCCGATAATCCTTTTGGTGAAGCAAGCAGCTTATTTGGTGAATCAGGTGGATTTTCGGGCTTCGGCGGAGGAGGCGGCTTTGGCGGAGGAGGCGGAGGCGGTGCCTTTTAGCCAGGGTATCTGTAACGTGAAGCTTGATTGTTCATCACTGGTGAGGAGAAAACAATGGATAATTTAACCAATATTATGAATTTTATAACCTCGGCATTACCGTGTGTAGCTGGCGTCATTATCGGTGAGGTGATTGTTAAAGTATGGGAAAAACATCATGACAGAAATTAGCAGTGTGATGGAAGGCTTCATATTATAAAGTTTAGTGATGGCATTTAGGTTTAGCTTATACTTTTGAGTTGACTTACTTATGAATGCTTAGTTATTGTTAAGCCACGTTCATGATGTGTACAAGTTCAAAGCAGAAAGAGGATACCTGCAGTAATTGGGGTTACGGAAACGTCTCTGATTTCTGGACTTTTATTTTTTACTCGGTATATGGTTAATTAAGACCATAAGGATAGTCCAATACCGAACGATTTGCCGTAGACAGTATTGTGTGGCACTCATTTGAGTGTTTGAGTAAAGTTTTGTAAAACTGATTTAATATTTGGACTCATAATTTATGAGCTTATAAGCATTGAATCGTAGGTAAACGAATAGTATAAAATGGCTTAAATTTCTGTTTAAAATTACAATAAGTGTGATAGAATAAGCATTGACAGTGCCCCTCTGCGCTTAAAGCTTTAGCCTGCGGACCAGTGAGGGGACTTTTTTTATAGAAAGGCTTCAATGGTTCATCTTAAGCCAGCGTTATCGTATGAATCACAAGTCATTAGACTAAAGAATTATCATAAGCTAGAAATTAAAGATATCGAGAAGGCGCAAGAGCTTCTTAGAACAGTTAATTATTATCGCCTATCGGGATATGGGATAGGACTAAAACAAAAAGATAATACTGAATTATATTTACCTGGTATAAGTATGGAACAGTTATACGATCTTTATTGTTTTGATAGTCAGTTTAGAAATAAGTTAATACATACGATTGAACAAATAGAAATAATGCTTCGAATACAAATTGCGTACTTGATTGCAATGAAATAAGGCGACCAAGGCGACAAAGGTGACCCGAGTGTTGCAGGTGCTTCTAATGAAGGTGGCTCACAACTAGATTATCAAGATGGCTTTGACTCTAGTCTTGAAAAGTCTCCACAGACAAGTGATATAAATTCATATGCTTTACCCCTGTTAATCACTGGCGCAAGTATTTTGTCATCCGTTTTGCTTAAGAAAAGGATGTTTTAGATATTTGCTCTTACATGGCTTTGCTCTTACATGGCTTTGCTCTTACATAAGCGGGCTACAGGTTATAATGAGCATGCTTTATATGCATTCACTTATTAACTGAATTGCGAAACAAGCCGATTAACTGATAAAAACAACAGTTAATCGACTTACTTGTAAGTACGTTCACGAGTTATGCGCAACATAGGTAACGTTTAATGTTCATGCTGCAAAAAGAGCATTCACATTATTTATCTTTAGTACCTTTGAGAGAGGGATAAAATGTTGCGCTGCTAAAGACGTCTTTAATAGTTTTCCCATTAATAAAGCCAAGCATAAGAAATTCGTCTACGGTTGCAACTAATTCGCTACAGTCAACAAAGTGATTTTTGGCATTTCTAAGGCTTGTATCTTGCGCACGCCATGCTTCGTAATTTGCATCGGTCAAATAGTAAACATCGTTATCTACCTTCATATAAACCGAATGGTGCGTATGCAAATAATCGGCCAGCTGGTCATAATTGATATTGAGTACCTCATCAGATTTCTTACCCATGATTTATCCTTTCTCATGGTTTACTAATACTTTTATTGTATCGTGCAACAAGCAAAAAACTATGAGATTTAGGTAAGCGAACATATTCTTGTGGTAA
>CAMQEO010000012.1 GCA_946999785.1 uncultured Atopobium sp. | reverse complement strand
GATAAGCCACCAAGCTCACCTTCTTCATAAAAGCTGTTATCTTCTAAATTTTTCTTGTATAGTTCTTCATCAAATTCTATTATGTGATTTACTTCCATTATTTACCTCCTAATTTGTCTAATATATTTGCAAATATCTTAATATCTGTACCACTCTTGTTTAGATTTTCAACGATTGAGCGTAGCTCTAGCATCAAATATCCTATATACAGAGTATATACTAGTGCCGTACCTGCCCCATTTGGAATTACTACACTTATAGGTATAAATACGATCAAGGCCAGCATACTTCCTATCTTCCTTAGTATGCCATTTATACCTACCTTACTTTTAAATTCTATATCAGGATTCACAACTGCTGCAATCGTTCCTGTAATAAAGTCCACTATCATTACAAAAGCAATTATCATCAGAATAAATAATATCCTGCTCTCCTCCGTCTGCGTACACTGCTTTAAAAATCCAAAAACACTGTTTGCTATTTCCATATCCATAAAATCACCTTTCTTTAAAATAGGCAGTTTTAAGACTTGCCCAGGTCTGTGCAAATAAAAAACTCAAGCTTTAGAGTGGTTTTCAACTACTCAACTACTAGTTCTTCAAGCTCCATAGATATTAAAAGTTCCTTAACTTTAGCCTTTAGGAACTTTGGAACTTGTGCATAAGTTCTTACACCTGCTACTATACAAGTTACATAACACATTGCCATATCTTCTCCACCTCCAATCTTATAAAAATTTATATAAAAAAAGAACCTAATATTGTTAATAAGATTCTTCATATATAGCACCCCTATTCAGTTTTTAGTAATTCCTCAACTTCTTTTCTAAGAAATTCAGGAACTTGTTCGATTGTTCTTTTGCCTTGTCTAATTAAATATACATAAATATTTGCTAACGCACTCATTATACTGTACCTCCTGCTTTCATCTCTATAGCTTCTACTATAGCTGTAGATAGTTCCACCTTATCCTTTTCAATCTTTTCTGTAAGCTCTGCCACGGCTACTGCAAAATCATCGCTCATACCACATGAAAGCGTAGAAAGCTCAAGTCCTGTTTGCGCTCTCAATGCTTCGCGTAGCTCATAAAGTCCAGAAAATGAACGGCGAGCAGTATCAGGGTCATTGCGAGGAGCCATGTTCATTAAGCCTTCAATATGAATATGTGTCATGCTCATAAGCTCATCAAGACATTCATATAAGGCTTTGCTTGAAAAACCCGATTTAGAAAGCTCGCCCACTACATTTATCTCAAGCAAACAAGAAACACGTAAGCCCTTTGCACCTGCATGTTTATTAAGCTCGCGCGCAAGCTCTAATGATGAAACCGATTGTATGCGACAACAATTATCTAAAACCATATTGATCTTGTTGAGTTGCAAATTGCCAATCATATCAAAGCGCAATGTGCCTTGTTGAATAGCTGATTTAAGTGATAGTGCTTTATCACGAAGTGCTTGCGGTCTATTTTCGCCAAAAAGCATATAACCAACATGGCAAGCCGCTAAAATTTCAGGCACATCAACCGTTTTTGAAACAGCACAAAGCTGTATATCATCTAGACTACGACCAGATTTTTGTGCAGCGTTTGTTATACGCTCACTCAAATACGCTTTTCGCTCACGTAAAAAAGCGGCATACATATCTTCTGCCAACATATCTTGCGCACAAGCGTGGGTTGTTTGTTGTTCACCATTATGAAGCGTCATGATTGAAACTTGCCTCGTTTACATAGGTTGTTCTAAATAGGCACACGCTGCATGTCTACCACATTTTCCGTGCTCTTTACGATACGAGAAAAAACGATCAACATGAGAATAGGTGGAAACACCAGCATTACATATATGCTCAGGTACAACACCATCTTCTAAAAGCGTAGCTCTTATAGCTGCATACATATTAAGATTGCGCGTACCTGTTTTAACCTGATCGCCAAACTCGGTTACAAAATCTGCAATGAGCTCTGAAGACACTTCGTAATCTGTGGCTGCTATATGTGGACCAACATACACCAATACGTCTTGAGGACTACAATGGGCTTGCTCACACAGCTTATGAAGAACGACACGCGCAATGCGAGCACGCGTACCGCGCCAACCTGAATGAGCAACAGCAAAAGCAGTGCGCGTGACAAAAATTAAAGGAACACAATCGGCAAAAGCCAGCATAACGGCAACGTCTGGAACACTACAGATAATTGCATCGCAACCCTGCGCAATATCACGTCTAATACGTGCACTTTCTTGTTCGCTCCATGAACGCACGCATACAACAGACGTACCGTGCACTTGATGAGGAATCAAAAGACGCGAACACAGCTGACCTGCACCCATAGCTCTAAGAACACGAAGGCGATTTTCACTGACATCTGCCATATCGTCACCTGTTCTGCCGCCTAAATTCAGTGACTCATACCAACCCTTAGAACATCCCCCTGTTCTTTCGGTAAAAGCAAGGTGCACGCCATAAGGGTGGTTTTGGTCCTCAAGCAACGTAATGCCTTGGGAAGTATGACGAACCAGCTGAGCTAATGCCATAAACGCTTCCTCTTGTTACAAACGGGAATGTTTTAAGAATTCGGGAATGTCAAATTCTTTGTCGTTATTAGAAGCGTTACGCGATGACGCAGGAGTCGGCGCAGAAGTGCGCATAGAAACAGCAGGCTTTTGACGTGCAGATGCCTGCGTACGAGAGCCCATAGTAAGCGTAGGCATAGTTTGATCTGAGTTAACGTCTTTAAAACCAGTTGCAATAACGGTAACGCGTACTTGATCACCCAAAGATTCGTCAACAACGGTACCAAAGATAATATTTGCTTCGGGATCAACTGCATTAGCTACAAAATCGGCAGCATCGTTAATCTCTTGAATGCCTAAGTCTTTATTACCTGCAATAGAGAGCAAAACGCGAGTTGCACCGTCAATAGAGCTTTCAAGCAAACGAGAAGAAACTGCCTCTTCTGCGGCGTCAACTGCACGATTATCACCTGACGCTAAACCAACGCCCATAGTTGCTGTACCAGCACCGCGCATGGTGGTGCAAACATCGGCAAAGTCGAGGTTAATAAGTCCAGGTACGGTAATAAGATCGGTAATGCCTTGCGTACCTTGACATAAAACATCATCTGCCATACGGAACGCGTCAATAAATGAAGTCTTTTTCTCGGAAACGTCTAACAAACGATCGTTAGGAATTACAATAAGCGCGTCAACGTTATCTGAAAGTGCTTGAATACCATCAATAGCGCGGTTTGTACGAGGACGTCCTTCAAAGGTAAAGGGCTTGGTTACAACACCAACTGTTAACGCACCAATATCATTTTTTGCAATGTCAGCAACAACAGGAGCAGCACCTGTACCGGTTCCGCCGCCTTCTCCTGCGGTAATAAATACCATATCGGCACCTGCTAATGCCTGCTTAATTTCATCGTGAGAATCCTCAGCGGCCTCGGCTCCTACTTCGGGGTTTGCACCTGCACCAAGGCCACGTGTAATATCTTGACCAATGTGAACTTTGATGTCGGCATCAGAAATTGCCAAAGCCTGCGCATCGGTATTAACGGCTACAAACTCTACTCCGCGAATGCCTTCTTCGATCATACGGTTAACTGCATTTGTACCGCCACCGCCAACGCCTACAACCTTAATAACAGCAAGGTAGTTACTTGAAATATCAGTGTCTTGCATGGTTCCTCCTTGTTATTGCCATGAGTTAAACATAGACAAGTTAGTGCGTGACATCACGTATGCTGCATACTAAAGTCTAAACCTCTTGTTAACATACAGTGTTTATATCAAGCGCGTTATAATTGCACACTTAAAATCGCTTTGTCAACATATATGTGCGTTAGATGAATTCCGCAGGTAATGACATGATAAATAAAAACTGTTGCTCACATATGCTTACTTGAGAGTTGAGGGTTTTATATATCGTTTGTGCATATTGTCTACAATCTGTCCCCATGCACGTTTACGAATTAACACCTCTACCCTGTTTTACACTATCAGATTGCACCATGCGATAAGACGGCTTCGATGGAACACGAACGTTTATGTAGGTAAGCTTCCCCTCATATTTATCGAGGATTTCACGAATAATGCGCTCTTTAGTAGATATCTGTGTTGCGCTGCCAACCGATACTTCAACACCTGTGGTAAGCGTTAAGGTAATGCTATCAGGCGTGGGAGCACTATATCCAACCACCATCTGGGAAAACTCAGATGAAAATTGTTTGCGATACGATTGGATCATGGCAATAGTTTCATCGGTTGCAGGAGAACCTGGTTGCGGGTTTACGCTTGTAGGTAAATCACAAAATGCAACAGCACCCATTTCGTGCGCTTTTGTAAGGGTTTTTTCTTTAACCGAGACATTGTCATCGCTTTTAGCAAGCGAAATTGGCTCAACCCAAACATTGTCATTACCAAGCGTCCAAACAACATTACTTGAACCAATTAAAACATAGGCATCTATTACTTTTTCATCAACGCTGATATCCAAAGAGTTAGGAAATTTTCGCGTAAAATGAACTTGCGATACCCAAGGATTTTTCTTTATCCTGTCAGATATTTTCTTCTCATCAAGATTGAAAAGCGTTGTGTTGTCTTCTATCTGTGCCAGTTGAGCTATATCTTGCGCAGAGACATGCTCGGAATCATGCGCCACAACTGAAGTTATGGTACACACAGGTATATGCAAAAGAATGGCATAACCTATACATGCAATAAATGCAACAATACCTATGGTAACGAGCAAACGAATAACATTTTGTATGCTTAAAGCACGAAACCACATTAACAGATTGAAAGAGGCAGGCATTGATGAGGAGCTTGTCCGTGGTGCGCGTACAGCTGCAGAAGTTTTTGTGCGCACGGGCGGTGTAGAACTTAAAAAAGCAGGAACGGATGAGGCACCATTTGTGGGTGTTTGTAGGCTGCCTGCTGTACGTTTAACGTGTTTAAAAAGCCCCGCAAAACGTGCAATAAAGGATTCGTGAGATACCGTGCGTGTGCTTGGAAAAGCAACACCTCTTGCGCGCGAGGGTATACCGCGAGCTGCACGTCCAGATGGACGAGCGCCAGCCCGCGGTTTTTTTGCGCGTGGTGTAGGTTTTCTTTGCACCTTATCAGACACGTATCTCAACTACTTTCCACATGCGTCTTGCTTTTGCTTTGCTTGTAGGAATGCTGGCCCTATCATAGTAACGTCACCAGCACCTTGTGTAATGATTAAATCATGAGGACAGGCAATAGAAAGTAAGTGTGCCACTACATCTTTCTTTTGAGATACAAATGTTACATCGCAATGCTTTGCTGATGCTTGAATTTTTTCGGCGAGCATCATACCATTTACCCCAGGAATAGGTGTTTCGCCTGCCGAGAAAACCTCTGTCACAATCAAAACATCCGCGTCATCAAACGCATGAGCAAATTCATCTTGCAAATTTTGGGTGCGACTATAACGATGAGGTTGAAACACGCAGATAATACGATTAAATTTAAGATTTTTAGCAGCTGCGAGCGTTGCCTTTATTTCGGTTGGATGATGGCCATAATCATCAACCACACATATATCGTCGATATCACCTACATGCGTAAAGCGACGATGTGCACCCTTAAAATTGCTTAATGCGTGTGCTGCATCTTGTAAATTAACACCTAAAACATCTGCCACTGCCAGAGCTGCTGTAGCATTTAAGACATTATGTTTTCCAGGATTGGCAGGTAAGCTAATGGATAGACATGAGCCATCGGGCGCGCACACATCAAAATTATTACGGATTTTATGGGTCAAAACAGTTTGCTTACATACGTAATCACAAGTTTCATCAAACCCGTACGTAACAACATGGCGATTTGTTGAGCGAGCAAGCTCTACACAATGGGGATTTTCACCACACACAACAATAGTACCAGCATCGCCGACCAAATCCATGAATTCACAGAAGGCATGCTCGAGGTTTTCCATAGTTTTATAGTGATCTAAGTGATCGGCCTCAATATTGGTAATAACAACTACATCAGGGTTAAGGTATAAAAACGAACCGTCTGATTCATCTGCCTCACATACAAAATAGCCACCATTACCATTTTTACCATTGGTTTTGTACTCTTCAACAATACCACCAATCAAAAATGAAGGGTCTTTACCTACATGATCAAGCATGGTTGCGACCATTGATGAGGTAGTTGTTTTACCGTGAGTACCTGCAACAGCAACAGTTATTGCATGATGAGATAAATACGAGAGCATTTTTGCGCGAGGCCATACTGCAATGTTGAGCTCGCGCGCACGAACAACTTCTGGATTTGTAGGAGGTATAGCCGATGAAATAACCACAACATCTGGCGCAACCTCATCTACGGTTTGTGCGTGATGACCAATATGCACATCAATTCCCGCATCTTGCAAACCACGAACATATGAAGACATTTTGAGATCTGAACCGCTTACAAAACATCCGCGTTCGTGCAAAACAAGAGCTATTCCGCTCATGCCTGCACCACCAATGCCTACAAAGTGTGCATGTTTAATTGATGAACTTGGTGTTGTCATACGTTTTCTTCCTTTATTACTTCTTATGTTAACGTAAGTTTTATCTTATAACAAAGCCACGCTCGCAAGATAAGACTTTTATATATGATATATCATCTATAAACAATTCAAAGATTGCCTTAAAGTTACATAACCGCTGCATGCTCCACCTGATCAGCAAGAGCGCACGCAGCTTTATCCTGAGCTAAGCCTTTAGCAGCAGCTGTTAGGGACTCGCGTAATTCGGCACTTTCGAGCAAAGAATTAAGCCGCTCGGTAAAGTGGGTACTTTCCAAATCTTTATCACAAATCATAAAAGCAGCTCCTGCATCTACCAAACCGCGCGCATTGGTTGTTTGATGATCGGCAGTTGCCAAAGGATACGGAACCAAAATTGAAGGCTTAGCTAACGCAGCAAGCTCAGCAATAGAAGATGCGCCTGCACGAGAAACAACAACATCACAAGCAGCAAGAACTTCGCCCATATCGTTAATATACTCAAGAACGTGCCAGCGTTTTTGCTCTTCTTCAGTTAAATTAAGCGCGTCACATGTTTGTTGATAATCGGCCTTTCCTGTAGCTTGGATAATGTAAAGATTATCATGAGCCAAAAGCTCAGCTTTTCGTGCAGCAATCTGTTCATTGAGATGTTTTGCGCCAAGCGATCCACCAAAAACTACCAAAAGCAGCGCGTCATCGGGAATATGATAAGTTTGACGTGCAGCCTTACGATCTGCTTGCAAAACACTCAGACGAACTGGGTTTCCCGTTACTACAAGTTGTGTATCGGCACCAACTTTTCCCTTGAATGCCTCAAGAGCAGCTGGAAATGAAACACATACACTTTTTGCGCAGCGCGCAGACAACTTATTAGCAAGACCAGCAATACTATTTTGCTCGTGAATAATTAAAGGAACTGCATGTTTTTTGCACCACGAAACAAGTGCAAGCTCTACATATGCACCAAACCCCACACAAACATCAGGTGTATCGTGCTTAAAATACGTAGCCAGCACATGCTCTGCTCGATAAATATGCCAAAGCGCACTTGCAAGCGTCCAGGGTTGACGCCGATTAAATCCATTTACACGAATAGGAATAAAATCAAAACCAGCAGCTGGAACTAAGGTAGCCTCAAGCCGTGTAGGTTGTCCAACAAATACAACGCGGTGCCCACGCATGCGCAGCTCTTCGGCAAGAGCAAGAGCAGGATTGATATGTCCTGCCGTACCGCCCGCGGCAAGAGCAACATATAATTTATCTGCCACGTCTATCACTCCTTCGTGATGAATCATTTCTTAGGCGCTCACGCGCGCTTGGTGCAACACTAATGCGCCTAAACCCCCGAGCATTAGTAGTAATATGCATATGTTCGTCGTGCGTATTTTTGTGATCAAATTTTTGTCGGTAAGGTAATCGCTCAACGCGTGCTTGTTCTACCGAAGCATCTTGCGCTCCTGCGCCCAAGAAATTGGGAGCAAGACTGAGATCAGCACGAGCGCGATCGTAAGAAGTTGTTGGAAGATGCGAAGCTCTGGAAACAGAAAGTACAAGTCCTACCAGCATAAAACCAGAAATAATGGATGAGCCTCCATAAGAAACAAATGGAATTGGTTTCCCAGAAAGCGGGAATAAGCCTAGCACGCCTGTAATATTAAGTAACGTTTGTATAGCAAACAAAAACGTGCAGGCAATAACAATAAGTTGACCATGTAAATCGGGAGCATGTTCAGCAATTTTAAGACCGGCATACATAATAAGTCCAAAACAACATAAAACAACAAGCGCACCTACAAGGCCTAATTCCTCACCGATAACAGAAAAAATAAAGTCGTTATACGCCATAGGCAAATAGCCGTATTTTTGTTTTCCCATGCCAACGCCTACACCAAACAGGCCACCATGCGCAAAAGCATAAAAACCTTGAATAAGTTGGTATCCAAATTTATAAGGACTTTTCCACGGATCCAACATACCCAAAAGGCGCAGTCTAGAATATTCATCCTTAAGGGATAAGCCGATAAAAGCCAAAAGACCGCCAATTATAAGCATAAGACATGAACGTCCCGAAATACCTGCATATAATGCAGCGATAATAAATGTACAGCACAAAACAAGTGTAGTGCCTTTGTCGGGTTGAACAAGAATAAGAAGCATAGGAATACCTATGAACACAACTAATTGTTTAACATAAGAGTGAACATTATATTTTTTGTAAGCATAATCTACGGTAAGCCTTACAAAAATTAGGATGAGGACAAATTTTGCAAATTCAGAGGGCTGTAACGTAAAGCCAGCAATTGAAATCCAACGCGAGGCACCACCCGAACCGTGACCGATAGCGGGAATAAAAATCATCACAAGCAGACCGAAAACAATACAAGCAATTGCCGGCAAAAACTGAAAAAGCAAAAGGTGGTAGTCTACACGCGAAATTATATATGCAAACAGAATCGCAATTGCCAAAAAAATCAACTGACGAAGCAGATAAAACGCAGGATTATTACCTTGGACACTATTAGTGAGCGCAACGATAGAAGAGGCAGAAAACACCATGAGAATACCCACAGCCGTTAAAATAGTAACCGCAGTTACAAATAATATACGTGGCTGCATAAACCGAGCAGGAACACTCCTAAGTTTATCGACAAAGCTCAGGTGCGCGTTACGTGCTTGACCTTTCGCTGATGTAATGTTGGCTTGCGAGCGGCGATCAACACGCGTACGCAGGGTTTGCGGGTGCTGTTGAGACTGAAATCGGTCTGCTGCTGCACCTCTTTTAGTGTATGCACGTTTGCGACGCTGAGCGGATTCGTTTTGTCTTTGCACCTTAACTCAATTTCTCGTCATCAGATGTCGCACGCAGTTCGTGGACAAGTTTTTTGAAATAGGTACCACGCTCCTCCATATTGTGAAACTCATCAAATGAAGAGCACGCAGGAGAAAGCAAAACCGTTGTGTGCGGCTTGGCATGCGCAACAGCACAATCAAATGCATCTTGCAGATGAGGAACACACTTTACAAATGATAGTGAAGCCGAAGCCACAGCGTTATAACACTTGTCGCATGCACCTTCTCCATCTGAAGCTTGCGCATTTTGTACCGACACAAGCTCATGATAGATACGCTGCCCTGCTTCTCCAAAACATATGGCACCCCTACATTTTCGCACAACTTGATGAACAAGTGAGCTTAAATCGGTTTGTTTATCGTGACCACCTAATAAAACGATGGTTGATCCACATGGAAATGCAGTAAGTGCCTTTTCAACCGAATCGGTATTGGTAGCTTTGGAATCGTTTACAAATGAAACACCATGTATCGTTGCTACATATTCAAGACGATGTTCAAGTGTGGTAAACGTTTGTAAAACCTGACGTATTGCATCAACTGATACACCAATAAATAAGGCAAGCGCAGAGGCCGCAAGCATATTTTGTATATTATGCATACCTTTAAGAGCCGCTTCTGACGCTTTAATAAGAGGCGTGGTAGTGCCATTTAAGCGAACGTAAAGCATCGAATCACTACAGTATGCCGCCTGCAAAGTTTTAGGGTCTTGTGAGGTGTCTACACATACAGGACTCAGTCCTCGCTCAACAAGACGACTGTAAATAGCTTTACAATACAGATCATCACGAGAGATTATAGCTAAATCGTCTGTGGTAAGATTTGCAAATATGCGCTCTTTAGCTGCAGCATATGCCTGCATTGATCCATGCCATTCAATGTGATCAGGCGTAATATTAAGTAAAATTGCTGCATGTGGATGAAGCAGTTTTGTTTCGGCAAGCTGAAAGCTTGATAATTCTGCTACAAACCACGTATCAGCTAGATGATGATCCACTTCGCCCAAACACGCACGACCAATATTACCAACCGCACAAGCTTGCTTATGGTCTGCGCGAATCATATGTTCAATAAGGGTTGTCGTGGTAGTTTTACCATTTGTTCCGGTAATTGCTACCCACCTTTGCGGACGACACCGCCATGCAAACTCAGGCTCACCAATAACCTCACGACAATGTTTGCATGCCGAAATATATAAAGGAGAACAAGGAGGAATCCCCGGCGAAGCAATACAGACATCATAGTCTTCTGTTAGATGATCGGACGCAATAATAGTTAACCCTTGCTGGGCAAGCAGAGCAAGATTTGGCGATACAGACGATTTAGGGTTACCTGTATACAACGTAAGCTTTGAAACACGGTCAGAATGTGCGCATAAGTATCTTGCAACCACCAAGCCAGTTTTTCCTGCGCCAAGAATACATACAGAGCCCAATGACTCGGTTTGTTTGGCTTCTAACATGGTTTTTATCCCCTTTGAGTATTAACGAAGCTGAAAATACAGCGCAAATCCTAGCGCAGCAAACGCAGATGAAACGATCCAAAAACGTATAACAACCTTAGTTTCTCCCCAACCTTTCTTTTCAAAATGGTGATGGAGCGGCGCCATAAGGAAGACACGTTTTTTGAAAAAATGAAAACTAATAACCTGAATAATAACCGAAATTGCTTCAATAACAAACAGACCACCCATAATAAGAGAAATAACTTCGGTTTTGGTAAGAACTGCTAAAGCTGCAAATGCGCCACCTAATGCAAGAGAGCCCGTATCGCCCATAAAAATGGAAGCGGGATAGCAATTATGCCATAAAAATCCAATGCAAGCACCTGCAATTGAGGCGGAGAAAATAGCAAGATCAATTTCGTTATATAAAAACGCGACCATAGCCATACAAAGCATAACCACAAGAGAGCATCCACCAGCCAGTCCATCAAGGCCATCGGTTAAGTTTGTGGCATTTGACATACCAGCCATAAGTAAAAAGACAAATACCAGATAAAGCCATGGGACACTTACAAGCATGCCTTGAATAGTAAACGTAGTAGAAAGCACACCCAAATCGAGTGAAAAGTGACCAGGGAATGAAATAGTAGGTGAAACACCACACAAATTAACTGCGGCAAGACAAAATACCATACAAATTAAAACAAGACCGAGCATTTTTTGCGACGCTGTAAGACCCAGTGAGCGTTTATGAGAAACAGATTCGATATCGTCCAAAAAACCCAAAAGACCCGTTGCAAACATTGCAAGCATGGCAAGAGACGCACGCATTGACCACCCTGAAAGCAAAACCGATGTTATGAGAATGGCGCATAACATCACGACGCCACCCATCGTGGGAGTACCCTGCTTAATGAGATGACGCTTAGGACCATCAGCCCTAATTTGCTGTCCAAAACCTTCCATACGCATAAGACGTATGAACAAAGGCATAAGACCCGCCGCAATACATGCAGCAATTCCTACTGCCAAAAAAACTTGATAGGTAGGATACATGGGATTTCCTAGCATGAGGCGCTCATCCCCTTCACAAACTTGTCCAACTGTGCACTCCTTGAAGCTTTTACTAAAATAACATCGTCTGAAGTTAAGAGTGGTTTAACTTGTTTAAGTGCCTCATCGACATCATGGACATACATCATACGATCAGAAGGATACCCCATAGTAGAGGCCGCCTCCATCATTTCTTGTGCATGTTCACGTCCAACAAATACCACCATATCCAGATTACATGCCGCAACATAAGCTCCAATATAGCCGTGTAGTCGATGTGCATGAGCTCCTAACTCACCCACTTCTCCTAACATAGCAATACGCCTACCTGTACATTTGCATTGTTGAAGCACTTGTAGAGCCTGTGCTATGCTTGCAGGAGCTGCATTATAACTGTCGTCAATAATAAGAGGTAAATGAGGTTTTTTGATCTCTTCCATACGCATATGCACTTGTTTCATATGTAAAAGCGCACAACATGCTTTATCGTAAGATACACCCAATATTTCACAAACACGAAGTGCAAAACAGGCGTCAACTACGCATGCTTTTCCTGCCTCAGAAAGGGTTATTTTTCGCATAAGCCCATCTGAGCAAACAACATGCGCACATGCCTTACCAAGCTCGTTAAGATCTATCTTTGTCACGTGAATAGACGAGGACGATTTCTCGCCCACACAAGAAACCAAAACATCTGCTGGCTGTGCATATGCTTCGGTAATAAAGGTTGTAAAATCGTCTGAATCATGCAAAATAAGCTCTGGTTTAAGCTTACGCGATTGCTGAGAACACATAGGAGCGATAATCTCGGCCTTTGCTTGCGCAATTGCTTTACGTGAACCCAAAAGACCTAGATGACTGGTACCTATATTGGTAATAACGGCAATAGTGGGCTTTGCGACTAAAGCCATACGCGAAATTTCACCTTCATGATTCATGCCCATTTCGGCAACAATAACCTCGGCGTCAGAAGGAGTATTAAGGATAGTGAGCGGAAGTCCAATCAAGTTATTATGATTAGCCTTAGTTCCATAGGTGCGAAATGTTGTTGAGAGCGTGGCTATAAGCATATCTTTTGTGGTAGTTTTCCCACACGAGCCCGTAACGCCCACAACTGTCCACGAAGCATTTTTCTCTCGCCAAAAGCTGGCAAGCTCTAGCAAAAATTCTTGCGCGTCATCATGAGCCGCATGCAAAAGTAAGCAGTTGTGTTCGTGAGCTAACTGTATAAGGTCTGGCGATGCTTCGCATGTGAGTACAACACAAGAGGCACCTGCATAAATCGCGGAATCAGCATATAAATTGCCGTCTGTTCTCTCACCACGAAAAGCAACAAACATGCCTTGAGACACTACATTCCTAGAATCAATCGTAATATTACTTATATCTGTAACATCCGCGTGATTGCATACATACGCACGCGTAGCTTGTACAATTTCTTCTGTCGTACACGTTAGCATAGTACCTTCTTTAAAATTAGGTGCACATGAATGTACTTGATGTTCACATGCATTTTTACCTTCTACGTTAGTTAATGCAAAAAATCCAATGTGCTTACGTAAACCATCTAGTTGTAAGTAGACCCTCTTATATACTAATCAAGTGTCGCTACTTTTGTGCTGAAATATTCAAATCGGTAAGTGCTTCCCTCATAATTTCAGAAAACAGATATGCCGAAGAAGTGGCAGCCAAATGAGACGTGCCCTCTAATCCAACATACAACAAAATCTTTGCGGATTGAGCCGGTGCAAATCCGATAAGAGAACTCGTATAGCTGCCTCGTATATAGCTACCAGTAGGAGATGCCTGTTCACCTGTGCCTGTTTTACCCGCAACACTATAACCAGGTACTTGAGCCTTTTTTGCCGTACCTTCGCTCACAACTGTTTGCAGATAATCAATCATAAGATCTGATGTTTCTTTTTTAATAGATATACCTTTTGCTGGCCAATTTGCTTCCTCACCGGCTGTGCTCATCAAAAAGTGAGGCGTGTACAACGTACCTCCATTTGCAACAGATCCCACCGCTTGAGCCATCTGCACCTGTGGAAATGCAAGAGCTTGACCAAATGCCATAGTTCCAAGCGATGCACCATCGTACTCTACACGTTTCTTTACAAGTCCTGCAACTTCGCCAGGATAATCTATACCAGTTTTTTGACCAATTAAAAAGTTATCTAATCCAGCAGCAAAGGTACCAGCTCCTATATAGTGCTGAGCAACATAGGACGATCCAACATTGGAAGACCGCCGCAAAATTTCACGAATATCCATAGCGGCTGCTACTCGACGATTGTCATCATCGGTAACGGTATCAGAGCCCGATTTTATGGTTGCTGGAATATCAAATACTTGATGAGGAGATATTTTTTGAGTGTCTAAGCCAATAGACATGGTAAGTATCTTAAAAATAGAGCCAGGCTCATAGGAAGATGACACTGGTTTTAGATTAAGTGAACCTTCAGCAATATCTTCGGCATTGGTAGGATTAAATAAAGGAGTAGAACACATAGCCAATATTTCACCATTTTGTGGATCGGTTGCAATGACAGAGCCTGACTTTGCGTGATAATCTTTGACTCCTTGCGCTATGATGTCTTCGACTTTTTTCTGGATATTAATATCTATTGAAATAACGATATCATTGCCGTGTTGAGCAGGCACTTCATGAGGATGATCACCAGCAATAGGTGTTCCTTGAGCACCTGCTTCAAAAATCATCTCACCATCAGTTCCTTTTAGCTTGTCATTATAATAAAGCTCAAGGCCAGACAACCCGTCACCATCATTACCAACCAAACCTAAAATCTGTCCACCAACATTACCATAAGGGTATTCTCGTTTAATATCGGGAAGTAAAAAGACACCCCCAATTTTTGCATCTAAAAGGCGTGTTTTAATAGTTTTGGCATCTTCATTACTGATTCTTTTTACAACATAAGAAAACGTTGTGTTGGCGTTAAGCGAATCAATGTAATCATCAGCAGAGCCGCCCAAAACATCGGCAATAATGCGCGCAGCCCCACTTGGATCTTTAACCTGTTGAGGATTACAATAAAGCGTCTTACATTCGCGACTAATGGCAAGCACATTACCGTTACGATCATAAATAGTGCCGCGACGCGCAAAAAGTTTTACCACATTTGTGCGCTGCGTCTGTGCCATATGAGTTAATTTTTGAGCATCAACTATTTGCAACCAAACAAGACGAGCAACAACGCAACAGGTGAAAAAAGCAAAAATTGCAATCAGCTTAATGGTTGTTCTTGAAAAATAAGCGTAACTATAGGTAGAAGCAGACGCAGAAGAGCGTCTTTCGTCATACGATGCACCTCGTACAAAATCACGTCCGGATCTCATAACATACCTTACATACTAGAAATTAGCCGTGCTAATCTTAACAATATATTCCAACAAGAAAGCCACTATAAGAGCTGTTTCTATGATACAAGATTGTCTGCAAAGACACATAAGAGTGTTGCCGACGCATTATTTTTCTACACAGCTATGCATACAGACATATACAACGTATTGAACCGTATTAAAACCATTGAATACTATTGCTTGAATCCCTAATATTTTACTCATGGTGAGAATTTCAACTATTGCTGAGAACTCTCACTTACATCTGAAGAAGGATCGGCAATGTTTATGGTATCAACTTTCTCGGGCAACACCATACCGTAGCTTTGCGTTGCAATTCTTCCAATACGATTAGAATTAGCCAAAATAGAATGTTCTACTTTTAGTTCACTGTTGTGCATTTGTGCTTGTTCAATAGTTGCATTTAGCACTTTATTGTGTTGAAGCGTAGAAACAGACGCGCTTAAAAGGGCAACGCGCACAAAACCAATTGCCACAAAAAGCATCACAATGCTTAATACAACTTTTACGTTAAAGAGGAATTGCAGGCTTACGCCACGACGAACGGAAGCGTCAAGACCTCCACCTTCTACAACTCCAAATGACGGACGGAGCTTAGACGCCACACGAGCTTGTCGCTCGGGGCTTAAAGCCTCATAATCAAGTGCGACATTGTCTCGGTAACCCATGAAAACCCCTTCTAAATTGTGCTGCACGTAGTGCGTGAGTAGTTCGTTATTTGTTTGTAGTTCATTTACTGCTTCGTTTTAAGTTCCTGCAGCACATACCATAAAGGTCATCTGCATATGCGCATACGCTTGCGCGTACGCTTACAATCATCTGCTTACAGATATGTTGTGCGCCGTGCCGCGCGCAAAAGTGCACTGCGAGCACGAGGATTGCGCTCAACCTCATAAGGTGTTGCAACAAGCGGTTTTTTCGTAAGAATATCTAATACCGGCTTACGTCCGCATACACACACGGGAAAATCAGCAGGACATGTGCAACCTTGCGCGTATTCGCTTAAAATGTGCTTGACCAGCTTATCTTCAAGCGAATGATATGCAATAATACAAATTCTTCCACCTGGATTAAGCCAGCGAATTGCCTGCTTAAGTCCTGTTTCTAACACGTCAAGCTCATGGTTTACTTCAATGCGAAGTGCCTGAAACGTTTTACGTGCTGGATGTTTTCCATGACGTCGTGCCGCAGCAGGAATTGCGCGCTTAATAACTTCAACCAATTCTAAGGTTGTTTGAATAGGTGCAAGTTTGCGTTGCTCTACAATGACGTGCGCAATACGTGTAGCAAACTTTTCATCACCATAGCTTCGTAAAATCCGAGTGAGGTCGGCTTCGTTATAGGTTTGTATGACCTCTGCTGCAGTTAAAGTGTTATTCCTCGGATCCATACGCATATCAAGTGGAGCGTCTTCGTGATACGAAAAGCCCCTTTCGGCTACGTCGAGCTGGGGTGACGAAACACCAAGATCGAACAAAAATGCATCAACGCCTATTACCTGTGCTTGCACTAATAAGTTATCGAGTTGAGAAAAATTTCCCTTCAAAAACTTATACGATACCTGGGGCGCAAGGTGATCCATACGCTCGGATGCAGCTTTAAGAGCTGCATCATCTTGGTCTATGCCAAGCGACAAACCATCAGGCGCAACGCGTTGTGCCAAAGCTATCGTGTGACCAGCACCGCCAAGCGTGCAATCACATACAACATCGCCAGGTTTAAGCGATAAAGCTTGTTCTACCTCGGTGAGCATCACGGGAATATGCCGATATTCAGATGTCAAACTGCTCATATCCTTACAACCTAGTCTTCAAACATCAAACTCTCAAGATTGTCATCAAACGCTTTTGTCTGATCTTCAAATTTGGAAGCGTTCCAAATTTCAAAATGATCATCAACGCCAACGATGGCAACCTCGCGCTCAATATTGCATGCACTAAGACGACTTGCATCAAGCTTGCCCAATGCAAGGCGACCTGCACCGTCTAATTCGACCGTGAGTGTACGCGACAAAAGACCAGCACGTAAAGCGACGTCTTTTCTGTTACGAGGATTAATTCCTCCTGGGAAAAAACTCTCTATCCACGCGCGATGGCTTTCAGGAGTAAAACCGTAAATGCAATCGTTGAGAGGAACAAGACAAACGGTCTCGCCCAATTGCTTTCTAAAAGCAGAAGGAAGCATAATGCGTGACTTGGCATCAAGCGTATGTGTGTAGGTACCAGTCAAATACATTTGTTCCTCCTTTCAACCTTTAGAGAGAACTCTCCCGCGGATTACGCTTTCAACTATACGCACTTCCTTAACACTTCGCAACACTTTGTTACATTTTTTGACACCTATTTTGATTTTTATGACAAAAACCGATGAGTGTCATCTAAAAGGTGAACTATTTTTGGGTATATAGGGGGTACACATGTTTGTGTATACAATCATTTGCAGATTATGAGAACTCTTGTACTATCTGCTATGAACTTTGTGTGCGCTTTTTATGAACCCACAGTTCAGAGCTGTAAACGATGAGGTATGGGAGTTTTTGACTATGTTATCTGGGCGCGTGGGTGTGCCTGAATGTATGCACTTGATAACGCGTTTGCCGCTCTATTTTATACGAGCGCGTGGATGTGCCGCCATATATTCACTGCGAATATGCGTCAAATCAATATGTGTATAAAGTTGCGTTGTAGAAATAGATGCATGTCCCAAGAGCTCTTGAACAATACGCAAATTCATGCCACCTTCAAGCATGTGCGTAGCATAACTGTGACGCAAGGTATGAGGATGTAAACCTTTAATACCAACGTAGGTACCATAGCGCTCTACCAGAGCAAATACTGCCTGACGAGAAATACGGGTGCCGCGCACGCTTAAAAAAACTGCATCTGTTGTTTGAGGACCACACGCCAAAAGAGCACGCCAGCTTGCGCAATATTTTGTGTAGCTTTCAAGCGCTGTACCCAAACATGGAACCAACCGCTCTTTTGAGCCTTTTCCAAACACGCGGACAAGCTCATCGGAAACCAAAACATCTCCTTGATTAAGACCACACAATTCCGAAACGCGAAGGCCACAGCCATAAAGCATTTCTAGTATTGCTTTATCGCGATAAAAACATGCTTGCGGTTTAAGCGAAAGTGCTTTTCGAGCTGTTAGCTTTGGTGCTGGCAGCAACTGCGGTTTAAACGGATCATCTAACAGATGGATAATTTGATCTTGAGTGAGTACATCGGGCAAATGAAAGGATTTTTTAGGAAGTTTTAAATTGGTGGTTGGATGATTCTCACAAATTTGCTCAACAACCATAAACTTATGAAAACCCTTAATTGATGAAACAGCACGTTGAACTGTAGAAGATGACATACCCTCGTGGAACAGATGTGCAATATAGGTTTCTATGATTTCGCGCGAAATATAAGCAGGATCATCAATACCATGAGATCGAAGAAACGATAAGTACAACGTTAAATCGTGATTATACGAATGTAAGGTATGCACCGAATAGCCACGCTCAATAAGCACGTAGTTAAGATATTCTTCTTTAATGGTGTCAAAAGTATCCATAGGTACCAACTCATACACAAAAGCACAGCAATAAAAGCATAGAGCACAAGGTACATAACATAAAAGCAAAAACATGTGCGTTGTGCAAAAAAGCTCAAGTGCATACGCACTTGAGCTTTTCGTTTAATTCATGTCGCGAGGAGCTACCACATTTGTACGCTCAACACCTTCGTGACGAGCAATGGACGCACGAACAAACTCTCTAAACAACGGCGCAGGATTAGTTGGACGGCTCTTAAACTCTGGATGTGCCTGACTCGCAACAAACCATGGGTGAATATTTTCGGGCAATTCAACCATTTCTACCAAACGGTCATCAGGCGAAAGACCAGCAATAATAAGGCCAGCATCTACCAGTTGCTTACGATATGCGTTATTGACTTCATAGCGATGACGGTGACGCTCGTATACAAGCTCTTGACCGTATGCCTCACGTGCCAAAGGACCTAATACCTTGCAAGGATAGGTACCTAAACGCATCGTACCACCCTTATCGGTAACTTCTTCTTGTGATGCCATAAGGTCGATAACAGGATGTGAGGTTTGAGGATTAAATTCAGACGAATTTGCATCTTCAAGATGGCAAACGTGGCGAGCGAACTCAGAAACAGCAACTTGTAATCCTAAACAAACTCCCAAATACGGAATCTTACGTTCGCGTGCAAGTTGAGCAGAAAGAATCTTTCCTTCTACACCACGGCGTCCAAATCCACCAGGAACCAAAATACCATCTGCATCTTCAAAAACTTCGTCGAGATTAGAAGCATCAAGCTCTTCTCCATCGATAAGCGTGATATTAACATGGCGGCCAAAATATACGCCCGAATGGTGCAATGCTTCAATCACCGAAAGATATGCATCGGGGAGTTGCGTATATTTTCCAACTACCTTAATTTCGGTTGTATCTTTATGGGCATTTGCCTTTTCCATGGCACGGGTAAAGCCGTTCCACGCTTCCATATGGCTTTCGCGAACTTCAAGACCTAATTTTTCGCACACTTTTTCGTCAAAGTGTTGTTTTGCTAAATGCATAGGAACTTGATAAATAGACGGACAATCGGAATTTTCAAAAACGCAATCCTCGTCAACGTCACAAAAATGCGCAATCTTAGCACGAATAGCAGCGTTTATCTCGTGATCTCCACGACATACAATTAAATCGGGTTGTACACCCATGGAGCGAAGCTCTTTAACCGAGTGTTGAGTAGGCTTAGTTTTAACCTCGTGAGCAGCGGAAATATAAGGAACCAAACTTACATGAATAACAAGTGTTTGACCTGGTCCTTTTTCTTTTCTAAATTGGCGAATAGCTTCAACAAAAGACTGCCCTTCTATATCACCTATTGTTCCTCCAAGCTCAGTGATAACAACATCAGCCTGAGTTTGCTCTTCGATGCGCTTAAAACGTTCTTTAATCTCGTTAGTAACGTGAGGAATAACCTGAACCGTTCCTCCCAAAAAGTCACCAGCGCGTTCGCGTGATATAAGAGATTGATAAATAACGCCAGTTGTAAAATTGGAATTAGCGGTAAGGTTTTCATCAATGAAACGCTCATAATGCCCGAGGTCAAGGTCAGTTTCTTTGCCGTCTTCGGTAACAAAAACTTCACCGTGCTGAAATGGGCTCATAGTACCAGGGTCTACATTTAAATACGGATCTGCTTTTTGCATCATCACTTTATAACCGCGTGACTTCAAAAGTCTTCCCAAGGAAGCAGCAGTAATGCCTTTTCCTAATGATGAAACCACACCACCGGTTACAAATATATGCTTTGTCATAATGATTTTTGCCTTCCCGTATCCTGAAATTTACGAATATTATTTCCTACGGGACTTCATATTACAACACACGCAGCATGTAATACACGACATATTTCGTTATACACCGAAGGACTACATTTACTAAGCTATATCTATAGATAGTTTACACCTTTTAACTATGTATGACTTAAAAAGAATAATCATTCATAATACGTACATATGTTCTAGTTTACACAACGCTGATATGCCAGACGAGCAGAGCCATCGGCCACGTACACGGTCCCACAATGTATAAAGCCATGTTTGGCAATTAAATGCTGCATAACAAGATTTTGCGCATGTGTATCAATGCGCAAGTTGTGATAGCGTTGCTCGCAATACGCAACAATTGCATCAAAAACACCATGCACGCGACCATCACTTGCTACACGATGAATGGTAAGATATGGATCGCTGTTAAGCCATTGCCCGTCGATATGCGCATATACAGATTCGGGTTCTTTTTGAATAGAAAATGCGCCACAAATCATCCCACCTTCTTGCACCACGTGCGCATGATCGAGCTTCATATCAGACAAAATGAGATCACGTGTTGGATACCTGCGCGCCCATTGCGAAGGATTGCCGTGAGCAATCATAAAATCCTGAGCAGCAGCATACACGCGCATAATTTCATCGAGCATCATAGGAGTTGATTTTATAATTTCCATATCTTCACCTCTTATTCAAGTCATACGATGTATAGAAGAGCACTACCATACAAAAAAACAATACGGTGGGTTTACACATACCAAACACTTTAAGGCTTTGATCTTTGCCAGCAAAAACGTTTTAATCTTTGTCGTTAGAAGCGTCTTTAATCATTTGACGTGCGTGTTCACACGAAATATCAGACACATCACCCGAAAGCATGCGTGCAATTTCTTGGACGCGCGCCTCGTCTTTTACCTCAGTTATCAGCGTTTGTGGACAATCTGTTCCCACTTTTGATACCACATAATGCTTATCGGCATACACTGCAAGCTGAGCTAGGTGAGTAACCACGATAATTTGATGAAGACGCGAAAGCTTTTTAATAAGACGCGCTAAAGATTGCGCGGTACTTCCTCCAACACCTGCATCAACCTCGTCAAATACTAAAGTTGATGTATGTTCGCTCTCTTGCAAAACAACTTTGCAAGCAAGCATAACACGAGAAATCTCTCCACCTGAGGCAATTTTTTTAAGGGGGTACGCCGTCAAGGATTTTCCGCTTTGATACAAAAATTCAACAGAGGTAGCGCTTGTATCATTCCAGAATTTTTCGTCGAGCAATGCAACACGTACCGTAATTTTTGACGAAGCCATAGCAAGTGTAGCAAGTATGTCATTCATGCGTTGTGCAAGCTGAGGCGCGCCTCTCTTTTGCGCGTTAAAAAGCTCTTGAGCTGCGAGAACAAGACGCTCATGAGCAGATTGCACCTCACGTTTAAGTTCGCGAATGTGCTCATCTCCCCTATCGTGAGCAGCAAGGTAGGCGCGTGCATCGTCAACTTTTTGAAAAACATCTTCCATACGCGGGCCATACGAGCGCATAATCTGCTGAAAATTGCGCAAACGCTGTTGCATATCATCAAGGACTTCGGGATTACACTCAACACCATCAAGATGATGACGAATTTCGCCTGCAATATCTTCCATCTCTGCCACTTGCAGATAGGCTTGCTGCCTGCGTGGCAGA
>CAMQEO010000011.1 GCA_946999785.1 uncultured Atopobium sp. | reverse complement strand
GCCCGTTTTGCGTGATAAAAACTGTGTGAGCTATTTCAAAATCAAACGTGCGTTCAGTACCCAAAAGCCAACGTAAGTCGGGGTTATTCCTAAGAATAACACCATCGTAGCCGCGCTCGTTCATAAGCGCGCGAAAGCGCGCAACACGCGTGCTACACACATCGGCAACTGTTGAATCCATAGTATCCATGTAAACCTCCGCTTTTATGGTAATGTAGGCAATTATGCTATGGTTTTAGGCTATCACATATTTGCAGCTGTACACAAATTCTTTGAGGTTAAATGTGTTAGGCGGGTGTGTGGGAACTAAACAAAGCATGAATATCTCAGTATTGCATGTAAACTTGGTTGATGCATAGAGCAAAAGACTAGCAATATTGACAAAATACAGTAATAAACACAAAATGGATTTGGGATTGAAAACGAAAGTTTTGCAGGTGATGCATTTATGCGTCACCTGATTTTTTATCATGAGTTTTAGATTCATTAACCGCTCAAGAAATCATGCTTACAAACCAAAATGAGCGGCTCTGACTTTAGCGTCAGAGCCGTCTTTCTCATTAATGCATTAACTCCATATATACAAAATTATTTACGCTTTTGAGGCGACTTTTTGCATAATGTACCAAATATCGCACAGGATGCACCCAATAAGGCAGCTAACATACCCAAAGAGCTTACATCGCCTGTTTTGGGAAGAACATGTTGAGGTGTATGTTTACCCAGATGCTGCGGTCCATGTTGGGAATTTAGCTTGGGCGCTGGCGGTAGCGGTACCGGTTCTGCTTTTTTATTAACTGTTATGATAGCTGCTTTTGAAACGCGTGCTTTACCTTTATCAGTTACCTGAAATACAATCTTATAGCTGCCAGGCTTAGCATTGGTAAATCCACCTTGATCGGCAATAACCACCTTGTCTTTAAGATCACCATCTTCTGGATCAGTTGCAGATACAATAAGTGACCTTAGGTCAAGGGAATCTCCCTCGGTAATGGTTTTATCCTGCACAATAAGCGAAGGCGCAGTATTAAGTACCGCTGGCGTAGGCGCATAAAGTGCATAAACTGTTATGTCACCTGTTACTGGTGTGTCAGCACTAAATTCCTTGGTTTTATCTTTACCGGTTTTGTCCGTACTCCAACCTCTAAATGTATAACCCGTCTTAGAAGGATTATCCGGCATAACCTGATTTAAAACACTCTTGTCGTTTATGGATTTATTCTCTTTTACCTGCACCTTTGCATAGTTTTGATTGTTTTCATTCACAAATGTTACGGTGTAAATCTTAGGTTTGGGAATAATGTTGTACGTAAAACGCGATCTACCAATCATTCGCGCTGCACCCTGAACAAAATCATAAAATATACACTAACCTTCAAGTGTGCCAGTTTTTACAGCTACATATTTGCCATCAGCATTTTTCTTAAAATATGGTGAGAGGTCAATCGTTACAGGATTTCCATTCTCCTCAAAACCCTCCATAACACTGATTGTATGACCAGCGCTTTCTTGCGTAATTTTGATAGGACTTTTGTATTCCTCTCCCACTTCAATAGTGAAAGGTCCAGGATTTTGATTGTCAAACGGTGAATCATTTTCCCCTGAACGAAACTTATATTGTCCTAAATTATCTTTTACGACAATTTCGGAAATTTTGTTCCCTTGAAAAGCTTTCTCGCCAATTCCAGCAAGATAATACGGCTGTGTATCTGTATCGTGCTCTTTGGCCTTACCGTCAAGCACGTCTTCAAACACAACTTTTTCAATTTCATTAGCAACAAAAGCTTCGCTATGTATTGAAATGACATTTTTCGGAATGGTAAGAGTTCCCTTAATTTTGTTCCAGCCGAACGCACCGTATTCTATGATCCTAAGAGATTGCGGAAGCGTTACGCCTTCAATATAGGTTTCTCCGTCAATATGTTCATGATGATTTCCAACTTGTTTTGCGTGCCCCGTAAAAGCACATTCATGAATTACCTCAATACCCTCAGGAATCACAACATGATGATTTTTCTTAAGCTTTGCCTTTCCTTTGTCGTTAAGACCATCCACATATTCATTTACCGTTTGACCGGTCTCCGGATGATAAACATCTTTCCTGCCACCAATAGTTTTACCATCGGCAGAAATATTAAAGTCGTCCTTCGTCCAGGTGAGTGAGTCATCCTTGGATTGTGCAGACGTAGGCTCGGCGGATACTGTACGAGCAACAACTACAGATGGAGCTGCTGTTTGGCTCTTTGAAGATAGGTTTGCTGCATGATTGGATTGAGCCTGATCACGCGCACCGCGATTAGTATCATTACTACGTGCTGACGGCGTAGACTGGGTATTTAAGCTATTTGCATACGCAACCGTAGGTATACTAGCTACTATACCCCCCCCCCAATGAAACTGCGCATACGCCTGCACTTAACATGGCAGGTAAAAGTGAACTTGATTTTTTCTTACTATACAGCTTTATGCTTTATGAGCCATACACCATGCGTCTATGTGCTCGTGCAAAAGCTCATCGGTGACCGTTGTCATACGCACGCGGCCCAACGCTTGCGGCAAAGGTAGTTGAGCTTTATGCGAACGTAAAAACAATTCGTCCTTGAGTGCACAAAACAGTTCATGAGGATCAACATCTCCGCACACCGATCCACACTCAAAGCGATCTAAAAGTTCGTCTTGCGCAAGTACATCGTCGATTTCTAAATGCTCCAACGCACATGCAAGACGCGCGCAAAAACGCAGCGACTCGGCAAAACACGCCGTATACGTGGCATGACTTACCTTTTGCAACGCACGCGCAAAACTTACACCATAACTTGCTGCATTACGCACCGCAAGTGCAGACGAAGAAATAATGCGTCCGCGAATTTTAAGCGTTTCAAGCAACTGTGCAGAAAACGTTTCAAAGCTTGCATCCATCACATCATACGATGTATCCCACAGCTTAGAAAATGCCTGCGATGATTCGGCCATGCACGTTGCAATCATCATTAAGCGTGCATATTGTGCGTCTTGTGCATGTAAATCAAAATGAATAAGTGAGGTATCACACACAACCTGATCATAGCGAGCCGACAACGAAAGCATCGCGGGTACCTTGTTGAGTGTAAGCATCTGGGGTAAGGTTGCTGCGTCAATAAGAGCGTGGAACGAAAGCGGTACCGCACATACAGGTGTTCCTTGACACCACACGCGCGCAGCAGCTCCCACAAGCGCAATAAGAGTTACATCTCCCACAACACAGATATAGTCATCAGCAGTTAAGCCCATATCTAAAAACGATGTACAAAGCGTTTCAACCAACGACAAAGAAGACTCATCTGCGTCTTGAAGACGCACACACGTAACCCTAAAGCCTTGAGATGTAAGGTCGCGTTGTATCTCTTCAAACACTTCATCACAGACGCAAGAATCGCGAACAAGCGCAAGTTTATACGGCACGCCTACTGCAGTACGTAAAATTGCACCAAGCTGATCTATTGCACGCTGGCCATAACGTACATCACATGAACCGTCTTTAAGCGCAATCCATTGTCGAATAAGCTGTTTGGGTTGCTCATCGCGCGTGTCTTTGGGCGCAGAAGTTGCCACCGGACTGGCAGAGGTTGCACAGGTGGCAGAGGTTAATACACCTGCTGTTGTACCTGACGCAGGAGTTTCCTCTTGTGTTTCTGGTGACGTTTGAGGTTCTGTTTGTGTTGCCATAACTTTATCCTTTGAAGTTCTTATTTCTTACGATAAAAAATTCAAGCACGCGTAAAAAATAGGTATACCATAGATCTCGCCTAGACTGAGGTCTTACTAAAATAGTTTGAGTTTGAGCTAATTTACCAGCAACGATATCAGTAAAAATCTGGTCACCAATCATAAGCGCATGCTGTGGCTTTATATCAAGCTTGCGCAAAAGCGCTGTAAGTACACGCGGCGAGGGCTTCATCGCATGAGAAAGTGCCTCGCACCCAAGTTCGCGCGCCGATTTTTGCACCTGACGTACATGTACATTGTTAGAAACAACATAGATAGGAATATGTAGCTCGTGCTGTACATGAGCAAACCACGCTAAAATTTCGGGAGGAACACGCTTAGTTGTGCGAGGAACGCATGTGTTATCTCGATCTATTAAAATACAGCGGACATCATGCTCAAGCAGATATTCAAAGGGAATACAATCCACGCGTTTATAAAAATCATTGGGGGTAAACAGGCCCACTTACTTCTCCTTTGCCTCTTTTATTGCCTGCAAATGATCATCATAGTTTTTTGAGAACTTATGTTCGTCCTTGGTAATCCAAAAATAATAATTATCCGTTGTTGCAGGCATCATTGCAGCAGAAAGAGACGCAATTCCAGGAGAACATATTGGTGTGGGAGGAAATCCCTTTTTGTACTGCGTATTATATGGACTATCCGACTTTAAATCTTGAGGCGTTACCTTGCCTTTTGTTACATATCCCATAGTTGCGTCTGATTGTAGCGGCATATCGGCTTTTAGTCGATTAAACATAACCGAAGAGATAAGCGGCCTATCCTCATCTGTCAGCGCTTCTTTTTCGATAATTGATGCAAGCTTAATAAAATCATAGTTGCTCATAGTAACACTATAGAACTGTTTGATATTTTGCCGAGCGCCCTCAAAGTCAAGATTTGCGGTTTCGGTTTTATATTGAGTAAGCATTAATTTAATAATGGCATCGCTTGTAGGCGTAGTCGAAGAGAAATCATAGGTTTTAGGCCACAAAAATCCCTCTAAGGAATCATTTTGTGCGTCCTTTAAAAATGGAAATTCATCCACGTAATTAGATGCTTTTGCTTGCGTGAGAAAATCATCGCGCGAAATACCAAACTGCTGACTTACTAAATCGGCTAGTTTGTCTACCGTAAATCCTTCGGGAACAACCAAGGCATTTTCCGAAGAATTTGGCCCTTGAATAAGACGATCTATAAGCTGCTGATAATCACTTCCTGCTACCAGATCATATGTTCCGCTTTTGATTTTTGAAGCAACGTCTTGTTTTTGAATTGCCGACAAAAACGCTTTACCGTCTGAAATCACGCGCTCTTGCACCAAAAGTTGTGCAATGCGAGCAGCATTGGCACCTGAAGGGATAGTTACTTTTATGTGTTCACCTGCTGTTATATTTGAGGCTTGCGCATTGTCTTTTGAATGGGAATTAAGATATGCCATAACCGTAGCAATTACAATAAGAAGCGCAAGCACAGCAAAAGCTGCCATGACAAAGGGTTTAATCCGTCTATTTTCTAGCTTTTTTGCAGATAATCCACGGGAGGAATGCGTAGCTTTGAGCTTGGTATGATTGCGCACGCGCTTTACATGTGGAGTAAATCCAGTTGCAGATACACTCGCTGTGTTGTGCGCTTTGCCCTGCACATTGTGCTTTTGAGCGGCAGCAGTTGTACCGTTTTGCGCAGAAGAAGGATGTGCATGTTTTGCAAAATGTTTTGAAGAAGACCCAAAAGAATCTAGTGACATGAGCGTCCCCGCCTCTCGTCCAGCCATGCTTGTAAAAAAAGAGAGGCGGCAACCATATCAATATGCCCCCTCATTTGTTTTTCGCTATAACCTTGTTCGCGCAAAATACGCTTTGCCTGCGCAGAAGACAGACGTTCATCAACAAATGTCACATCCAAATTGCACGCACGTGCAATTGTTTGTGCCTGTTCCATAAGTTTTTGAGCCTGAGCTCCTACTTCGCCTGCAAGCGTTCGAGGAAGACCGCAAACCAAAAGATCGGGTTCATAGTCTTCCAACACACGACGAAACGTGCGCGCGTGCGTATAAACCTCTTGAAAAGGCAAAACCTTCACCGGCATAGCAAGTGTTTCTGAGGCATCGCTTACTGCAATCCCTACACGAACCTCTCCGATATCAAGCGCTAAAACTCTCATAGAAACTACTTGGTTGTAAGTAATTGCTTTGCCAAAGCAAGCGCATCGTTAATGCCTTCAACGCGGTTTCCTCCAGCTTGAGCCATTACAGGACGACCTCCGCCACGCCCATCTACACATGGTGCAATGGTTTTAATAAGTGTTCCAGCGTTAAATCCAGCGTCTACAGCGGCTTGCGTTGCTGCTGCTAAAAGCTGTACTTTTCCTGCAGTTGCAGAAAGAAGAACACACGCGCTTTTTTCGCCTAAACGCTGATGAATGCCATCCCAAACACTTCGTAAGTCTTTTCCACTTACGCCATCAAGGTGAGCAAGAACAACCTTATAATTGCCTAAGTCAAGCGCGCTTTCAAGCGCCGAAGAAACCTTTTGCGAAGACGAACCAGTAAGTGCTTCCTTAACTTTTTTCTCCAAAGCATTCTTTTCGTCTTTGAGTGCCTCCACACGGCTCACCACGTCTTGCGGACGGCATTTAAGCAGGCATGCAATTTGCGCAAGTTCATCTTCGCGCGTTTTCATGTAGTCAATATAGCCAAGAGATGTAAGCGCCTCAAGACGACGAACATTAGAGCCTACTGAAGTTTCGGAGATAATCTTAAAGCAGCCAATATCAGCCGTATTACGTGCGTGAGTACCACCACAAAGCTCGCGCGAATATGGATAATCAGAGCTGCCCGTAGAAACCACACGAACATCATCGCCATACATATCTTCAAACAGCTGGATTGCACCCGAATTTTTTGCCTCCTCGCGCGACATAATGCGAGTTACCATAGGCTCCCCGGCAAATATCTCGTCATTAACCAGCTGCTCTACCTGCGCAATTTGCGCAGGAGTAAGCGCTTCAAAATGAGTGAAGTCAAATCGTAGACGATCGGGTGCAACCAATGAGCCTGCTTGGCTCACGTGGTCACCCAATACTTTAATAAGTGCTGCATCCAAAAGGTGAGTTGCAGTATGATTGCGGCGAATACATTCGCGACGATGCACGTCAATAGCACAGTTAAGCGTATCTCCCACCGCAAGCGTACCTTCTTCAAGTACACACTCATGCGAGAGAAGCTCGCCTTCGCGGTGAAGCGTATTTTCAACACGAAGCTTAACGCTCTCATTAGAAAGATATCCGGTATCTCCTACCTGACCTCCGCGCTCACCATAAAACGGCGTGGCGTCCAACACAACTTCTACGCGCGTGTTTGCCTGTACCCGATCTACAGATTCACCATCAACTACCAGCGCAACTACATGAGCTCCGTCAAGCGTATTATGGTCATATCCAACAAAAGCAGTCATTTCATGGGAGTCAGAAAGTTTTGCCCACACACTGTTGGATGTTCCCCATGCATCGCGTGTTGCCTGAGCACGAGCGCGGCTGCGTTGGTCTTCCATCAGCTTTTCAAACGTATCCATATCAACATCGTGACCTAGTCCAAGTGCAATTTCACGCGTTAAGTCAATAGGAAAACCGTAGGTATCATGAAGCTTAAACGCAACTTCACCCGGCAATACACTTCCTGCGTCTAAATGCGCAAGTTCGTCTTTAAGCGCTTGTTCACCAGCATCAAGTGTTGCAGTAAAACGCTGCTCTTCGGCAGAAATAATGCCTTCAATGAGTGCTTTATTTTGCAGGAGTTGAGGATATACTTGCGCCATAAGACGCATAACTTCGGCGGAATACTTTGTGAGGAACGAGCCTTGAATTCCCATAAGGCGTCCATGGTAAATTGCACGACGTAACAAACGACGAAGCACGTAGCCCCTGCCTTCGTTACCAGGCAAAATGCCATCTCCAATCATAAAGGTTACCGCACGAGCGTGATCGGCCAAAATACGCAGCGATGTATCAACGCGTTCAGAGCTGTGATAAGCTTTGCAAGAAAGCTCTTCGCCTACGCCTATAAGGCTACGCAACACATCTCCCTCGTAATTTGAACCTTCGTGCTGCATAATTGCTGCCATACGCTCAAGACCCATACCCGTATCAATGTTGCGGTGTGGAAGTTCAGGCATAGAACCGTCTTCTTGGCGATCAAACTGTGTAAAGACCAAATTCCAAAATTCAAGGTAGCGATCACCATCGTCACCAGGCTTTTCGCCTTCAAAGCTTGGACCTTGATCAAAATAAATTTCTGAACATGGACCACATGGACCTGTAGGGCCTGCTGCCCAGAAGTTGTCCTCTTCACCCAAGCGCGAAATATGATCAAGTGCAACACCTTGTTGTTGCCATAGCTCGCTTGCTTCATCATCATCAGTAAATACGGTTACATATAAACGATCCTGAGGCAATCCTAAATGAGCAGGAGAGGTAATAAACTCCCATGCCCAAGCTATTGCCTGTGCTTTGGTATATCCACCAAACGAAAAGTTACCAAGCATTTCAAAAAATGAAAGATGGCGCGCGTCTCCAATATTCTCAATATCGTTAGTACGAAGACATTTTTGGCACGATGTAGCACCAATTTCACGCATGGTTTTGGTGCCTTGGTAGTATTCCTTAAACTGATTCATACCGGCGTTTGCCAATAAAAGCGAAGGATCTTCAGGGATCAGAGAAGAAGATTCATAACGCTTACAACCTTTTGACTCAAAAAATGACAAAAAGTCTTCGCGGATTTCTGCTGTTGTCATTGTTTTATATTCGCCGGTTGCCATAATTCTCCTTGATTACGAGTAACGTTTGCCATAAACGTACCGAAGTACGAGTTTTTTATTGCTATAAATACACACGCTATGTATGATACGTTGATATTGCATGTATGACGGGCTCTTTTTAAAACGTCTACCGTTTTAGCAAACTTCTTATACAAAATAACAATATTAATATAGTATATGAAATCTTGTATCAAAAGCGTAGCACGCGCCAAACACTTAACTATCCTGCGAATTTGCATGCTCCATCGCATAATTTGGATCAAGCTTTTCTTGAAACTTTTGCAGCGTTTTACGCAAGAGGCGCGATACTTGAACTTGAGAAATTTGCAACTTTTGCGCAATTTCAACCTGCGTAAAGCCTTCCAAAAAGCGCATACGTATAATCTGTTGTTCACGTTCTGAAAAGTCTTTAATTGCCTGCTCCAAAACAATACGATCATCAGATGATTCAAGATCTTCATCAACCAAAGCATATTTATCAATAACGGTACTCGATTGCGTACCATCATCGTCGTCACCTTGTGAGACATCCAAAGAAACCGAAGTATATGCATGAGCCGATTCCATAGCTTCAAGAACTTCATCAACACTTACACCCAAGGCTTGTGCAATCTCATCAACTGCAGGACTACGCTGGAGTTTTTCGGTAAGTTTATCACTTACTTGGGTAACTTTTGCCGAAAGCTCTTGTAAGCGGCGCGGCACACGCACCGACCATCCCTTATCACGGAAATGACGCTTGATCTCCCCCATGATGGTTGGCGTAGCAAAGGTGGTAAATTCCAAACCGCGACTTATATCAAATCTATCTATGGCTTTGATAAGACCAATCGTAGCAACTTGGACTAAATCATCCAATGATTCGCCGCGGTTCTTAAACTTTGAAGCCAAAAAACGTGCAAGATTCAGATGTGCTAAAACAAGCTGTTCACGTGCTTGTTCGTCGCCTGTTTCTTTGTATCGCTTAAACAGTTCTTTTGTTTTTTGCTTATCTCGTGTGCTACGCTTAGATTTTTTTAAAGGAAGTTGTGTGCGCAGGCGCGAAGAAGCTAACGGTGATTGCGCATTATTCGACATGGACACCACCAAATGACTTTTCCAAGTGCAGCGTATGTTCATCGGTTTCGTAGCACTTATCGCACACTGCGTTGAGCATTAAATTGACGAGTTCAAAGTCTTGTTGTGAGGCGTCTTCCTTAAAATCACCCGTTCCGAGACAAAAATCTATAGACATGCAATGAGGCTCAAGTGTAAATGTAATATCACAGGTTTGCGGACATGTGGCGCACGTATATACAAAACCTTCTTCGGCAGCCATACGAACATCTTCTACATCGTCTACGCTCATATGACAAACAACTGCTAAATTAGCTGCCATCATGCGAACGCTGCGTGCAAACTCTGGCAAAGCAGGTACTGTTACATTAACTTGTGTTGTGGGCATAAAAAGTTCACCCTTACTTTCTTTTTCCATACAACAACTTACATTCGTTGTAGACGTATATATTAAACGTTACTTAATTAAACGCCACTTACCAAGCAGCTTTAGGGCTGCAATACTTGTGAATTGGCAAGCTCATCTATATCATCAAGCGTATCTACATGAGAATCATCTGACGTAGTCTGTGTTTGTGCTGCTTGCGTGTTCAAAGAATCAGATGACGTGTTGGAAGTGGACGATGCGTCCTTTTCAGGTGAGGCTTGCTCATCGGCTTTTGAAACTGCAGCGTAAGAAATATACGACGTTGTTGCATGCGACGAAGAAGCCGGCTCTTGGTGAGTCAACAGCGGACGATCTGGCATTTCGTCGTCAGATGCCGAGGTAAGGCCTTTTTCGATGGCATTTTTTGCAGATGTATAGCCCTGCAAAAAATTGCTTGCAACCGAAGACGTTGCTTTTGCAATGCCTGATATCGCAGTTTTTGCAGCTTGATCAAGCGTGGTTGAAACACCTGCAGCCTGCGCAGAGATTTTTGAAACATCACTGAGAATATCCTCTGTTGCTTCAAGCTGGCGATTAATAGTATCAAGCGTTTGGCTTGATTTAAGTGCAAGTGGCTCAAGCTGAACAATCGTTGGATGTAAATCATCAAGTGCAGCATCAAGCTTTTGAACAACAGGCTGCACCTGCTCGCACGTTTCGCACGTAGTATCAACAAGGCGACCTATATCACTTCTAATACGACGAAGGGTTAAAATTGCCTCGATAAGCGCAAGTACTAAGACAAGCACACATACGCATATCGCCACTATAATCAGTATATTTGTATCCATAGTGCATCCGTTCGATCAAAGGTACAGCCACATCAAATTTGGCATGTCTACTATGTTTATTGTACCAATTATTTGTCATGTGAGCCGCGCGCATTCTTTTTAATGCGTTTAAGCTCGTTATCTCTCCATGCTTCCCACCCACGCGCGGACGGCGCATAAAAAGCCCCTTCGTGCAAACCTTCAGGCAAATATGTTTGCTTCACCCAACCATCAGGATAATTATGAGGATAGAGATACTCGCCATAGGTTTGTGAACCCACGCGGTGACGATCACGCAGGTATGAAGGCACTTCTCGATAGGGGCCTTTTTTTACCTCGGCAAGAGCCGCATCAATACCAGCTTCAGCAGCATGAGATTTAGGTGCAAGCGCACAATAAAGGGCTGCTTGTGCAAGATTTATACGACATTCGGGATAACCTATGGTGCGAGCTGCGTCCATAGCGGCAGCAGCTACGCAAATGGCTCCTGCATCGGCATTGCCTATATCCTCAGATGCACAAATCAAAATGCGGCGTGCAATAAAAATAGGATCTTCACCAGCGTCAATCATGCGCGCAAGCCAGTACAACACTGCATCGGGATCTGAGCCGCGCATCGACTTAATAAATGCCGAAATAATATCGTAGTGCATATCCTGCTGCTTATCATAAGGTAAGCCGCGCGCTGGATTAGCCAGCTTAACGTGCTCTAACGTAATAAGAATAGGTTTTGACCCGTCTTGCGCATGAATATCTGACGCATTGGGGCGTGCTACTTGAGAGGCAAGTTCAAGCGAGGTAAGCGCTGCGCGCGCATCGCCTGCCGCCATATAAATCAGAGCCTGTAATGCACGCTCATCAAGCGTAAAACAATTATTTAGACCGCGCGAATCCACCAGGGCGCGCTTAATAATGCAGGCAATGTCATCATCGCTTAGGCGCGTAAGCTCGATAATTTTGCTTCTGCTGATAAGTGCCGAATTCACTTCAAAATAAGGATTTTCGGTTGTTGCACCAATTAAAATAACGTCGCGATTTTCTACGCCCTTAAGCAAACTATCCTGTTGCGAACGGGAAAAACGATGTATCTCATCGATGAACATAATTGTTTTTACATTTGTGGTGAGAAGGCGACTGCGCGCTTGTGCAAGCTCTTCGCGAACGTCCTTTACACGTGCAAGCAGCGCTGATAAGTCTACAAAATGCGCCGAACTTGTATGAGCAATAATTTGAGCAAGCGTGGTTTTACCAGTTCCAGGAGGTCCATATAAAATGATGGATGATAAAATATCGCGCTCAATTGCCAGACGTAACCATGAGTCTTTACCGATACACGCTTTTTGACCCACAAACTCATCAAGCGTACGCGGACGCATACGCACAGCAAGCGGATCATTACTGTTACAAGACGTAACCTGTGGCTTGCGCGCAGACGCACTCGCACCCGCTGGCTTCGCGGGAGTTTTGTTGTGCGATGAATTATTTGAATCGTTCATTAAATCAAAAAGCGTCTGCATAGCCTAAGCCCTAACCGTAAAGATAGCTGTTAGTATTCAAAACGGTGAAAACGAGGATATGAGGGAAATATATCCTGCGAATCTGGCAACAAATGCCTGCACAAATCTATAAAATACGAATCCGTCATCGACGCAATAAAATCGGTAACCGTTTGTATAGGATTCTTTTGCCATGCATACTCATATCCATAATGGGAAAGATGCTGCGAAACAGGCTCAATATGGTGACGATAAATAATTGAGTGCGTATCATTGCGCTCCACAGCATCCAATTCGTGGTCAAATACCTGTTGAAACAGCTGCTGTATATGTTGGCCAAATTTGCCGTCAACCTCTGCTGTCATGTAAATCTTGTCATAGTTTTCTTTTTTTGCCCGAGCAAGCTCACAAAACGACTCATCAGAAAGCTCAATGTGATCTTTTCCTAAACTATGCTCAACACAATCGGCAACAAAAGCACTGAGAGCCCACGAGTTATATGTTCCACCAAGACCATCGGAAAAACTATGCTCGTCACAAAGACCAGCTAAAATAGCGTCTTGGCGATCTTTTCCTACATAAGCAATAATATCGCACAGGCGCACGACACAACCTTCAAGCGTCATCGGACGAAGCGTATTAATATATGTTTCGCCTTCGTGCCACGCACGCGCCACCATATGGTCATACGCATCAAAAGTTGAAAGATCACTAGTTTTAATGACCTGCTGCTCAAATTCTCCGTTATGACAAATAATACCGTCTAACACCTGCAAAGAAAGATTGCGCTTGTAAAGCGTATCAAGCGAGCGAACGCTTTGTACATTGTGAAAGAAATAACCGCCGGTATATGCATGATAAATTGAGCTTACATAACGCTCTCCAATATGACCAAACGGGGTGTGACCAATATCGTGACCCAATCCAATTGCTTCAATTAAATCGAGGTTAAGTCCAAGCGCGCGTCCAATGTCGCGTGCAACACGGGCTACCAGTTGCACGTGAAGATTGCGGCGTGTTAAATCGTCGTTAGAACGAAACGAAAAAACCTGCGTTTTACCTGCAAGACGATTATATGCAGGAGTATGAATTATTTTTTCAACATCACGAACAAATGCTGGCCGCAATATGCTTTCGTGATCTTCATCAAGGTCGCGACGAATAACCGCCGTATCAGGTGTTGCATACGCACTCACACGATGGTTTTTGTGCATATCCTTAATTTGATCCGCGCAAGCGCGGGTAAGCTCACCTGTTAGATGAGGTGCATACGGGTTTGTTTGTATCACGATAGAACTCCTTATTATCGTCTTGATCTTTTAATTCTATCCAAACTTCCAAAGCATCATCGCAAACTTCTACGCCAAGGCTTCTTTGCAGCGCAATACTTTCTGTATTTCCCTGTTTAATCTCAAGCCAAGCTATGTTGCCACGATCTAAAAATTGGTTGATTTTGTACGATTCTAACGCCTTTCCCCAACCTTTACGTCTAAAAGGCTCAAACACTTCTAGCATACCAATTGCACCATATTCATGCTCGCCAATATAGCCAACCAGCATATCATGATCAAATGCACCCACAATACAGCCACGGCGCAAAAGTTGAATATACTGCTCATCAGTATACGAATCGGCATACCTATACGTTTTCTTAATGGTGTCAAGATAGCTTTCGTCTAAAGGCTTTATTACGCGATGAGCACCAATACGTCGCTTTTTTGAAGAGGTATACACGCCAATATAATAAACGTTTGAACTCTCATATGAATCAAGCAATGAGAGTGCCTCTAAGAGATGGTAATTTGTTAAGCAGACGGCTCGTGTAGAGCCAATTACCCGCATAAGCGTGCGCGCACGCTGGGCATTATTTGACCACAACATATCGCAGCCATTAGATAGGCCCAATAAAATGGAGTCGTCGTCAACATATTTTACGACACCTAAGCCACGTCTGAGCGCTTCGCGCAGACCTAGAACCCCTTGCGCTGCGCACGTGCGATCTTTTTTATTGGTCGTACCAGCACAAACTTCATCTAAGAGAGTAAGGGCACGCGAACGCGCGAACGCTTGCAGTGAAGGTGTAGAACTCAACTTGTAAGACGAATACACCAAAGAAAAACGCTTGCAAAGCTCGCGAGAACCATGCACACCGGGGTGACCATAATAATCGGCCATCATTGTATTGTTATGAGAAAGCAGGCGCAAACCATCAACAAACACCAGATTGTCATAACACCTACACTGAGCCTGTATCCAGGACGAAACTTGATTAAAACAGCTCAACTTATGAGGAGGATACATGTCGGGCGTATGCCACACAGGCGAAAGCACAAAGATTGGAACCTGCGGAAATACATGAGTGAGCTCCACAAAATACGCGTGGATATCTTTATGGACCAAACGCGCTAAACACGGCTCATAGCGATAGTTGGCGCCCAACTCAACAATAATAACCTGCGGATTTATAAACTGCGATAAACCGTAGAGTAAGCCTGGCTGAAATACCTGACCGCCAATAGACTGATTAACAACTTCTAAGTTATGAGTTTGCGCAAATGTATGTACCCACACACATGCTGGATCGCCGGTAATAAAACCTTGCGAAATGGAATCGCCTAATACTAAAAGTTGCGGCTTGTGTTCAAGCGGGCGCACGAACGTTCCGTTTGCATATATCGAACGAATAATACAACCACGAAGCGCAGGTAAGTGGATACAAACTTTGTGTACGCCACCAAAGCCTGGAAGCTGCACGCTCCCAACAAGTGGCATATCCTGCGGATCTTCAAGTAATAGATTGATGTAGCTATTGTCAGCAACATTCACAGGTGGAATATGACGTCCATCAATATCAACAGATACGCCATCATATACAGCATGCGAGCTTTGAGTTGAGATGATCTCATCACATTCGTGAACTTGTTGCATACGCTCAGCAATGTCGAGCATTGCGCGCGTACCTGATGGTTCCTCATCCAAGCGCAGCTCAACAAAGATTTCTGACGAGTCGGTTTCAAACTGTAAGGTAATGCCTGCACCTGTACGTGCCATCTGTCGAAACAAACCAGGGTGCCATGCGCGACAAGAACCCAACGCGCGAAATTGTTCATGCGTAAAACGCCACGGACGATACCATGACTTTAGTTCTGGCGCGACACGCACGGCACCACAGACAAAATCCTTTGCAGCAACGCAGAGGGGCTGTGCCCCCAATCTCCCTTGTTTTATGCGCTCGTCTAACGTCATACCTTTGAATATCTTTCATACAAATAGTAACTATTACCTGATTGAATCGCGCAAGCGCATAGGAGCCCAATTTATGCGAAGCGAATGTAACTTAGCAAATACCTTGAGCCATCATAGCTGCGGCAACTTTATTAAATCCGGCAATATTTGCACCTTGCACAAGATTGTCTTCTTGGCCAACTTCGGCAGCTGCTGTAGTTGCAGCTACAAATATATCATGCATAATGTCGTGTAATTTTGCGTCAACTTCTTCAAACGTCCAAGAAAGGTGCTCGTGGTTTTGGCTCATCTCCAAGCCCGAAACCGAAACTCCACCTGCATTCGCAGCCTTACCTGGAGCAAAATAAACGCCGTTTTGCATAAGATACGTTGTTGCTTCCAAGGTTGTTGGCATATTTGCGCCTTCAACAACAAACTTCGTACCATGTGCTACCAACTGTTTTGCATCGTCTAAGCCCAGTTCGTTTTGCGTTGCACAAGGAAGGGCGATATCACAAGTTTCTCCCCAGGGGCGCATTCCTGCATAATAACTTGCATGTGGACGAGCCTTAACGTACTCACTTATACGTGCGCGGCGAACCTGCTTTATATCCTTAAGCAGTTCAACATCAATACCTTGCGGATCCATAACATAACCCGAAGAATCCGAAACCGTGATAACATGTGCGCCAAGCTGCGTTGCCTTCTCAACGGCATAAGTTGCAACATTGCCGGCACCCGAAATTGCAATCGTTTTACCTGCAATTTGCGTATTTTTGTGATTCAGCATTTCGTTAAGGAAATAAATAGCACCATAACCTGTTGCCTCGGTACGCGCCAAAGATCCACCAAACGATAAACCTTTTCCGGTGAGCACACCTGACCATGTGTTAGTAAGACGTTTATATTGACCAAACAAATAGCCAATTTCGCGTGCGCCAACACCAATATCACCAGCAGGTACATCGGTATCTGGTCCTACATGTTTAACGAGCTCGCACATAAAGGATTGACAAAAACGCATAACCTCGGCATCTGACTTGCCTTTGGGGTCAAAGTCTGCGCCACCTTTGCCACCACCCATAGGAAGTGTTGTAAGACTATTTTTAAAAATTTGTTCAAAACCTAAAAACTTAAGAATACTCAAATTAACCGAAGGATGAAAACGCAGACCACCTTTGTATGGTCCTATTGCCGAGTTAAACTGAACGCGATATCCACGATTAACTTGTACTTTACCGCTGTCATCTACCCATGGAACACGAAACATAATAATGCGTTCGGGCTCTACCAGGCGTTCAAGCAGCGATTGCTCTTGATATTCAGGATGCTTATCAAGGACGGGTTGTAATCCCGTAAGAATTTCGGTTGCAGCTTGGATGAACTCGGGTTGTGTGCCGTAGCGGTTTTTGAGATCGGTAAGAACCTTTTGAGAATAATTCATGGTTGAACAGCTCATATATCTCCCATCAATTGATTGTTAGTCTATAATTTTATAAAACTAACGTTGTAAAACTAAAGCTGATATACCCTTTACATAAGGAATCATTCAGACCTCTTAATTATAAGACGTAATGAGGCGTTGTGAAAAGATGTACCAATTTTGAAGGATGATTTTCTCACGAAAAAGATACTTGCCTCAAAGAACAATCTATTTTATACTAGTCAAGCGGTTACGGGGTGTAGCGCAGCTTGGTAGCGCATCTGCTTTGGGAGCAGAGGGTCGCTGGTTCGAATCCAGTCACCCCGACCAGTTTTTTTGCGGCGGTAGTTCAATTGGTAGAGCATCAGCCTTCCAAGCTGATTGTTGCGGGTTCGAGTCCCGTCCGCCGCTCCATATTTGGAGTTTTTTGTAATCATTTTTGCAACTTTTATTCTTGCAATTTTACGTAACGCGCAAACGTTTGTAAAACACATTTCTTGTGTAGTTGACGCTGTTTAATTTGTAATTTTTCAATCCTTTTGATGCAGGTAACGCTTAAGCGCACCTCTTGGATTCTTTTCCGCGTAAAAATTGTTCACAAAAATAGAAAACTCATGATTCATACATATCAAAGTCGGCTAAAATAAAAGATAAAGCAAACAACAAGGGAGAGTTATGCCTAATCTTAATCTGGGACGAACACTCGTTATTGCAAACCCCGCTTCACACAGCGGAAGGGGTCATGCGGCGGCAATGCGCGCACAGAGATTTTTTAATTCGTACTCTTCCATCTCAACTTCTTTTGAGATGTTGCTTACCAAAGGTCCAAAAGACGCCACACTCATGGCAGAAGACGCTCAAGACTACGACACGGTGATCGCACTCGGCGGAGATGGTGTTATTCACGAAACTATAAACGGTCTCATGAACATTCCTCGCGATAAGCGCCCTACACTCGCGGTTATTCCTATGGGCTCGGGCAACGATTTTGCCCGAACCTTAAACGCTACCTATAACGCACCCGATACCTCACTAGCCGAAATTTTTTCCGGACATCACCGCAACTTTGATTTAGGAAAAATTACTAATGAACTGGGAGAATCCACCTATTTTATGGAAACGCTCTCCTTTGGTTTAGATGCTGCTGTATCTGTTGATACTACTATTCGTCGTGCTGACCATGCAAAACAAGAAGGCTCTGCATTATTTGCCACGTCAGGCCTCAAAATTATGGCACGCGGACACAAAGGTTATCAAGCACATCTTAGTTTAAGCACCAATCAAAGCTATGACTTGCCTTGCATCGTGCTGGTAGCAAATATTGGTCCAACCTATGGTGGCGGCTTTATGATTTGTCCTGATGCCAAGCCCAACGACGGTTTGTTGAGCATGTGTTTTAATACCAAGCGTCCGTCGATTCCTCGTTTACTGGCGCTTTTTGGACTTGCACGCACAGGTTTACACACGCATTCGAGCATTATTACTACTGCCGAAGTTACCTCATTTGAAGTAAGTTTTAGTGATCCGCTGGTACCTTGTCAAACAGATGGCGAAGTATTCCAAGGTCAAAGCTACAAAGTTAGCATTTGCCCACATGAGCTTGATGTTATTGTGCCCGCTCAATGCCGTTGGTAGATTTACTAAAAAACGCTGCTGACAGGGTTGCAGACAGCATTGTGAATAGGGTTCTAGCAATGTCATCGGCAGCGTTCGTGTGCTTATTTATAAGCATTCTGCGCCTCAAACTCCCTAAAACACCCTTATAAAAAATCTTGATGATTCCATGCTGATTATTCAACACATCCATTAAAATATAGTACATGGTAACCAAAGTGATTACCTATAAACTCGGAGGTATATATGGCACACGATATTTCGCGTCAATTCATCCAAGGCCTGCCTAAGGCAGAGCTTCATCTGCATGTAGAAGGAACGCTTGAACCTGAGCTTAAACTTAAGCTTGCACAGCGTAACCATATTGATATTGGGTTTGACGATGTTGAGTCAATTAGAAATACCTATAATTTTTCTGATCTTCCTTCATTTTTAGACGTGTACTATGAAGGCATGAAAACACTGGTAACCGAACAGGATTTTTATGACCTTGCATGGGAATACCTGCTCAAAGCGCAGGAGAACAGCGTACGCCATGTTGAGATGTTTTTTGACCCACAAGCACATGCCTCGCGTGGAGTTGATATTGAAGATGTATTATACGGATTACTTCGTGCATGTAGCGACGCACGTGCGTTAGGCGTAGATGCAGAACTTATCATGTGCTTCCTGCGCGATTTTAGTGCCGAAAGTGCACGTCTTACCTTTGAGGCTGTTTCAGAGTTTGCCGATCATCTCATAGGTGTTGGCCTTGATTCGGACGAACACAATAATCCCCCACTTAAATTCTTTAACCAATTTGCACACGCACGAGAACTAGGGCTTCACGTTACCGCTCATGCTGACATAGACCAAAAAGATTCCATTGAACATATTAAACAGCTCCTTGAGGTTATTGATGTAGAGCGTATTGACCATGGAACAAACATTGTTGAAGATCCTGATTTGGTTGAGTTGGCTGCAAAACGTGGTGTTGGGCTTACATCATGTCCTATTTCTAACACCTTCTGTGGCAACGATACAAAACAAAACGAAGTTAAAAATCTGCTCAATCACAGTGTACAAATATGCATTAACTCTGATGACCCTGCATATTTTGGTGGCTATATCTGCGATAACTACGAAGTTCTTGCACAAAGTGGTATGTTTTCGCGCAAAGACATTATTGAACTTGCTAAAAATAGTTTTAGAATGAGCTGGATTTCTGATGAACGAAAAACTTTATACCTGCAAGAAATTGATGCTTATGTAGCTCACTGGGATGAAACACACGCATAAAGTAAACATATATATGCACATTCATAAGTGCTTATAGTGCAAAATAAACCCCTAAGAACAAATGCTCTTAGGGTTTTACATCATACAGAACTGATACTATCTGTGAGCAGTACTATCCGTGCAAAGAACCTACGAATAACAAAGATCTTAGCGAGCAGCAGCTTGAAGTGCTGCTTTAACTTCGGCAGCGGTCTTAAGACACATAACTTTCTCGGTAAGTGCATCGGCCTCAGCTTTTGTCCACGCAGAAATAATACGACGTGTACGAAGAATTGACGGAGGATTAACCGAGAACTCAGTTAAACCAAACGAAATAAGTACAGGAATAAGCAGCGGATCTGCAGCAGCTTCGCCGCACATACCAACCATAATACCTTTTTCGTTACCAGCAGAAATAATACGCTTAAGTGAACGTAACACTGCAGGTTGATATACATCATACAGATATGCAACGCGGTCATTTCCACGATCGGCGCACATAGTATAACCAATTAAGTCGTTAGTACCAATAGAGAAGAAGTCACATTCTTCTGCCAAATTATCAGCAATAAGAGATGCGGCAGGAGTCTCAATCATGGTACCAATTTCGATATCTTTGTTATAGGCAATACCGCGTTGATCGAGATCTTCCATACACTCTGCAACAAGCGCACGAGCTTGACGAACCTCATCAAGGCAGGTAACAAGAGGCAACATAATTTTAATATCACCAAAAGCAGACGCGCGCAACAAAGCTGTAAGCTGAACCTTGTACTGATCAGCGTTGTTTAAGCAATAACGAACGGCACGGAATCCCATAAATGGATTGTCTTCTTTTTGCAAGTGCAAATAAGGAATATTTTTATCTCCACCCACATCAAGCGTACGAATGATAACAGGCTGATTCTTCATACGAAGTGCTACTTTTTGATATGCAGCAAACTGTTGATCTTCGCTTGGAAGCTCGGGAGCGTCCATGAAAAGAAATTCGGAACGGAACAAGCCAACACCTTCGGCATCATGTTCAACAGCAGCGTTAGCATCGTCAGGGTTGCCAATATTGGCAACCAAGAGAACCTTATCACCATCAGCTGTAACCGTATCTTTACCACGATACGATTCCAACGCGGCTTTTTCGCTTGCAAACACAGATGCTTTTGTGCGATATTTTGTAAGTTCAGCATCGCTTGGATCATCAATAACGCGGCCACGAGATCCATCAACGATTACCATATCACCTGTTTTTATAGTTTTTGTAACATCTTTAACCGAAAGAACTGCAGGAATTTCCAAAGCACGCGCAATAATCGCAGAGTGAGAAGTACGACCGCCAGTTTCGGTAATGATACCAGCTACGTTTTTCTTATCGATATCGGCTGTCATAGACGGCGTAAGCTCGTGCACAACTACAATAGAGTGCTCAGGCAAGCTAGACAAATCAACGACTTCTTTACCAAGCAAGTCTGCCAAAATACCAGTTTTAACATCGGCAACATCGGCTGCGCGCTCACGGAACAACTCATCTTCCATATTTGAGAACATATTGAAATACATATCATATGCTTCACTTACAGCTTGCTCTGCACACATACCCGAATCAATAGAAGAATTGATAGTTTCTTTAATTCCGTCATCTTCGGCAAATTCAATATGAGCACCCATAATAGCTGCAGATTCTTTACCAACCGTACGCGTCATACGCTCGATTTGCGCGTTTGTTTGATCGATAAATTTTTGTAACGCCTGTGCGTAACGCTCTTTCTCTGCCGCTAGATCTGTTGGTGCGGTAGGGGTAAACGATAAATCGGGAGCAACTGCAACTTGTGCAACTCCAATACCATAACCGTCAGATGCGTTAATTCCTTCAAACATGCAAATCCTCCTTGTGGCCGGCACATATGAATGACATAGAACAATACCAATTTATTAAAAATAAATTACTCTATTATTTATTTGCAATTAGTGCATCAAGTTCTGCACTAATGCGATCGATCGTTGCACGATTTGCAATACCCTTGCTTGCTGCAGTAGCGGTACCACATGCAGACGCAAAGCGCAATGCTTCGTCGTAAGAAGCTCCTGCTTGAGTCTTTGCAACAAAACCAGCAACCATTGAATCTCCAGCACCTGTTGCGTTCTCAAGCTTAATTTTTACCGTTGGGCAAATATGAATTTCGTTATGTTCGTCAATAAGCAGCGATCCATGACCACCACAAGAAACGATAACATTTTGCGCGCCTTGATCGTGAAGCTTTTGCGCATAGGGAATACAATCTTCAGGTGTTTCAGGCGAAGCGTCAAAAATACGACCAACTTCGTGATTATTGGGTTTAATAAGGAATGGATGCGCAGGAAGTGACTTTAAAAGCAATGCGCCGGGTGCATCCACAACAAAGCGTACGCCTCTATTTTCGAGACGTTTCATGATAATGTCATACATGTCTTCAGGGAGTGATTTTGGAATGGAGCCTGTAAGAATAAGGGTATCACCTTGTGCAATGCATTCAAGACGCTCAAGAAGCTCGTCTACTTTATCAGGGGTAATAACAGGACCCATACCATTACACATAGTCATAACAATGCCGTTAAGCTTTACATTAATACGTGTAAAACCTTCTTTTAGACGAACAAAATTAGCAGAGACACCATTATCTTGCAGTGTTTTAATAAGATAGTCGCCCGTAAAACCGGCAGCAATACCAAAGGCAACGTTAACAACTTTGAGTTCGTTTAAAAGCGTTGATATGTTGATACCATTACCACCGCAATAAACTTCTTCGCTTGAAGATCTATTAGTAAATCCCATGTCCAAACTAACAGGGTGCATAACATAGTCAATCGCAGGATTGAGGGTAACTGTATAAATCAACGCAAACTCCTTCCATTACACATTCGTATTTTATTATGACTCATAATATACATAATGTAACGAGAAACTCTTAAAAAATATGGACTTATGCATATAACAAACAAATGCATAAGTCCATGCTTAAATTCTGGTGCTCCCTAGGCGATTCGAACGCCTGACCTGCGGTTTAGAAGACCGATGCTCTATCCAACTGAGCTAAGGAAGCTAATAACACTACCATACTAACATGTATT
>CAMQEO010000010.1 GCA_946999785.1 uncultured Atopobium sp. | reverse complement strand
CAGAAGATGCATGGAGGATTTTGTATAAAACTCAAGCACATGCAGTGCTTATTGCACGAGGCACCTACGGAAATCCATGGATTTTTGATGATGCACTCAAAATTTTTAATGAAAAGAAATTATTACATAAAGACTATGGATCCAAGGTAGCTCATCCATCTCATGCTGGTTTAGACAACACAAGCACGCACGAACATAATCGGCATGCTCGTATAAAGGATACGCATAGTATTTCAGCTCGACTCAACGCACTTGAGCTTCATCTTCGCCTTCTTGCAGCCACTCATGCGCATATGGCACGAGCGCGTAGTTTGTGTAGCTGGTATTTATATGGACTTTCACATGCTGCTTTGTGGCGTCAAAAATTTATGACAGCTACCACACTTGATGAGTTTTTATATTTGTCGCAAGAATTTAAAGAACATGTGCAAGCACATGAGTGCGCGCCACATGATATGGCAAGTGAGCACTGATTTTATGATGGCATACAAACAACGTTTGGTTGATACAGATATTCATGAGCTGTATCTTCACATTCCATTTTGTACGCAAAAGTGCGGATACTGCGATTTTGCAAGCTGGCCTTTTAAACGTACTACGTCAGTTCCCTCTGAGTATGCAGCTGCTCTAGAAACCCAGCTTAACGAACTTAAAGCTGCCAATTTGTGTGAGCATACTACAACGCTCTACATTGGAGGCGGCACCCCTTCGGCGTTACCTCATGAGTTACCTGACATTATTGAATGTGCTTGTGAAACGTGTCCATCATTGCGTGAGAAATCGTGTGAAGTGAATCCTGAATCTGCTTGTGATGATCTTTTATCTCATATGCTCCGTCAAGGTATTAACCGTGTTTCATGTGGAGTTCAATCTACCAATCCAGATGAACTTAAGGCACTTGGAAGAACGCACACACCCGAGCGTGCGCTTGAGCGACTTATGGCGCTCAAAGCCATGGGTTTTAGCGTGTCGTGTGACCTTATGTGTGCTATTCCTTTGCAAACTGATGATTCATGGCTCAAAAGTTTGCATGATGTTATCAACTGTAAGGTGGATCACGTAAGTATTTATCCTTTAACAATCGAAAAATCAACGCCATTTTGGGCACGCTATGCGCATACGCACCCCAAATTTAATAGTGAGGAAGTTCAAGCAGCTCGTATGGATATTGCTCATAATGTCCTTGAGTCTTATGGGTATATGCGTTACGAAACCTCAAGTTATGCTCACACGCATCAGCAATGTCGTCATAATCGTGGTTATTGGAGTGCGCAAACCTATCTAGGACTTGGACCTTCTGCTGCGTCTATGCTCACAGTTCACGCTTATAGGTGCTTAAAACAGGTATGGAAAACCTTGCCAGATCTTCCCTTAGATATCGTAAGAGTTCGTATTACCTGTACAGATTCTCGAGCCTCTTTTATTCGCAACCCTAGGCTTTCGCAGCGCAAAGCTTCGCTTGAATTTTTAACCTTGCCGCAAGTACTTGCCGAGGATTTGATGCTTGAAGCGCGCTTAACGAGCGGTATTGACCCCGAGCTCATCAGCTATGCAGAAGAAGTGCTAGGAACTCAAAAGCTTCACGCAACATTTGATAAACTCATAGATTTAGGACTTATGACCTACGATCATGGATATCTTAAGGCAACACATAAAGGGTGGCTTTTAGGAAATTATATTTTTGAAGCGATGCTCGATTTAGCTCCTATGGAACTTAAGTCTGTTTGGTGCCTTAACCATTAAACCATGAAATTATCATCAATTAAGAGGCATATAAGGGTACAATTTATAAGAATTGATAAGATATGCGATGGGAATGGGTATGGCATCGGCTCAAAAAACAAATTATTATGACATCCTAGGCGTAAGCCAGAGTGCAACGTCCTCAGAGATTCGTAAAGCGTTTCAACAGAGGGCCCGTAAACTTCATCCCGATATCAATAAGGCGCCTGATGCTGAAGAACGTTTTAAAGAAGTTTCAGAGGCATATGCAGTTCTTTCCGATGAACAAAAACGCAAGCGCTATGATGCTTCCTTAAATGGAAATCCTTTTATGTCACAATCTCCTTATGGCTCTCCAGATCCTTTTGCGCAAGGTGGGTTTGGCACTCCAGATGGTTTTGATTTAGATGATTTTTTGCGTGCAGCTGGTTTTGGAACAAATATTGACTTTGATTTCTTTAATCAAAACCCTTCTTCTACCAGCTATAGCGAAACGCTGCGCGAGTTTGCATATCAAGATATTGAAGGAAAAGACATTACCGTTTTGCTGCATTTAGATGATAAACAGGCAAAGCAGGGGTGTACTAAAAAAATATCTTATTCGCATTTTGTTGCATGTGATGATTGTCATGGAATTGGTGCTCAAGGTGAGCTGCAGACAATTAGCTGTCCTGTTTGTGATGGAAAAGGAACGCTTGAGCTCGATTTTGTTATGCTTTTGGGGATGTCATCTCATACTATGATGTGTTCGCATTGTAAAGGATCAGGTAAACTGATTGTTAATCCGTGCGCAAATTGTCTAGGGAGCGGACGCAGCCTCAAAAAAGATATTGTTGAAGTCTTAGTTCCAGCTCACACGCACGATGAGCATCGCATTGTTCTTAAACATAAAGGACACGCAGGTACGTATAACAAAGCTGCTCATGATTTGATTATTGAATGTGTTGTTGCATCCGAGCGTCTTATACCTGCAGAGCGGCTTGGTGCGCGTTGCTTAGGTTTTGTGATTCCAATACTTGCGATTGGCGTGTATACCAATACGCTCTATTCCAATTTTGTATTTCCTGCAATTCTTGTCATTATCGGGATAACCACCTTATGTAAACGTGGTATTGTTCATCCTTTAGGTTGGTGGAGAAGCGTAGGTAAAGCGGGATATACACCTTTGCTGATTTCGTTTTGTATAACTATTGTTCCTGTTGTAATACGTAAACTTTTGGGTTTGTAAGTTGTTATTAAAGGTGGGGATTTATACACACTATGGCTGCACAAGAAAATTACTACGATATATTAGGTGTTGCGCACGATGCGGATGCTAAAACCATCAAGCGTGCTTTCTTAAAGAAAGCACGTCAGTTGCACCCTGATATTAATAAGGAAGCCGATGCAGAAGAGAAATTTAAAAAAGTAAACGAAGCATATTCGGTTCTTTCCGATGAGCAAAAACGCGCTAATTATGACCGATACGGCAGCGCCACAGGCCCAGCTGGTTTTCACAGTGATTATGTTGATATGTCCGATTTCTTTCGAGGTTCAGGTTTTGACGTTGACGACATATTCAGCTCGTTTTTCTCAGGTGGTGCACGTAGATCTTCTGGAGCGGCTACTCCAAACCGCGGTCGCGATATGAGCATGAACTTTACCATTACGCTTGAAGAAGCAGCGAGCGGTTGTAGTAAAAAAATCGCATACGAACGTCTTGCTCCTTGTGATGATTGTAACGGCAAAGGCTCAGCTGCCGACGCTCATGAAGTAACGTGCTCGCACTGTAAGGGAACAGGCGTTGTAACACAAGTTCAGCAATCTATTTTTGGCCAAGTACAATCTCAAACGGTTTGTAATGCTTGCGGTGGTATGGGTAAAGTATTTGATCACCCGTGCGAAACATGTCAAGGGCAAGGAAGAACTCCCACGCGTGAACGTGTTTCTGTTGAAATTCCACGTGGTATTCACAGTGGTCAGACCATGAGAGTAGCTCACCGAGGCGAAGCAGGCTTGCGTGGTGCTGCATCAGGTGATTTACTGCTTCGTATTGTTATAAACGAGCACAAAACATTTGAACGCCAAGGTGATGACCTTTTCTGTGAGCTTACCATTGACTCCCTGCAGGCTATTGTTGGCTGTACAAAAAAGGTTTCAGGCATTTTGCCAGACGAAACTGTTGAAGTACATATTCCTTCTTCTTGTGAATATGGCCAGCGTATTAGCGTGTCTGGAAAAGGTATGCCGCGCCGTCAAAGCTCTGCGCGTGGCTCTCTTGTTGCAGTTGTTCGTGTTATAAGCCCTAAAGGACTTTCAAAGGCCGATAAGGCATGTATTAAAAAACTGGTAGACGGACGAAACTAATGCAGGTACCTAAGGTTGCTTTTATCAATTTAGGTTGTCGCGTTAATCGCGTTGAAACCGACGTTATTGCCTCTGAGCTCGAACGAGCAGGGTGTAAGGTTGTTAACCAAAATGAGGCCGACGCTATTGTTATCAATACCTGCGCCGTAACAGGAGAAGCCGAAGCTAAAACACGCAAAATTGTGCGTCGTGCCGCAAATCTTGCTAACGTGCCCTTTGTAGTTGCTACAGGCTGTGTTGCAAATTTACATGCTGATGAGTTGTCTTCTATTGCCGATAATGTGTTAGTTGAACGTAATAAAGCTCGAGTATGCCAGCGTGTGTTGGGAGAATTTGGCTGTATTGCAGGTTCGGTAGACGATGACGGGGATCTTGTTCAGACGCCCACGCCAACAGGCAGAATGCGTCCCGGTATTAAAGTTCAAGATGGATGTAATAATCGTTGCTCTTTTTGTATCGTGTGGAAAGCACGAGGGCCTGCGCGTTCGGTGAGCTGTGAGTCTGTTTTGGCATCAGTTCGATCATCCATTGCCCATGGCGCACGCGAAGTGGTGCTTACTGGTATTAACTTGGGCGATTTTAGAGAAACTTATCATGGATCTCGCGTTCGGCTTCCCGATTTACTACAGCTTATCCTTGATGAAACACCAGTTGAACGAGTGCGTCTTTCTTCGATAGAGCCGCCCGATGTAACTGATGAGCTTTTGAGGGTAATGGCTCAATCACAAGGAAGAATCGCTCCATTTTTGCATATTTGTTTGCAATCGGGTTGCGAGGCAACCCTTAAACGCATGAGGAGAAACTACACCGCAAGCTCATATGCTGCAGCCGTAGAAAATGCACGTGCTTATATGCCTTCAATTGCGCTTGGTACCGATTTAATTGTAGGTTTTCCAGGTGAAACTGATGATGAATTTCAAACGTCCTATGATTTTTGTGAGCGTATGGGCTTTGCTAAGATGCATGTGTTTAGATATTCAAAACGTGAAGGCACTCCTGCAGCAAGCGCTCCCAATCAAGTTGATCCCCATGTCATGGCATCAAGAAGTAAGTGCATGCGTGAGCTTGCTTCTCGTATGCGCTATGAACAAGCAAAGAAGCTTATTGGACAAACCGATCGTGTGCTTGTCCAAGGGGTAGGCTATGGTGTTACCTCGGGTTTATTCGACGTTCATCTTGATAAACAAGCACAGCTCGATACCCTTATTGACGTGCGTATTTTATCTGTTATGAAAGACGCAAGCTTACTTGTTGAGCGTCTCTAAGTATGTAGTGCCCTGTAAAAAAGAGTGTCAAATTTTGACAGGTTAGCTAACAACTGTTTTACGTATGCAAAGGATGGCTATGGAAGTTATAAAAAAAGAACTTATCATTCCATGCGACATAAATCTTGCAGAACTTTTTGGCACACGAGATTGTGTGCTTCGTTTGCTTGAATCTCACTTAGGCGTTTCTTTGCGCGTATACCACAATCGTTTAACTGTTGAGGGTTCTACCTCGTCAACTGATGCAGCATTACATGTACTTCATGAGCTGATAAGCTTATTGCAACAAGATTTGCACCCCTCATCTGATGAAATTAGCCTGCTTATTGACGATTATTTTCACGCAGACAATACTGATGAATCGGTGGATGCGTCTGTTGTGTATACAAGTGGCAAAGGTGTCGCTGTTGTACCTAAGACCGTAGGTCAAAAAAAGTATTGCCAGGCAATTCAGCATAACAGCATAACTTTTGTAACAGGACCTGCAGGTTCGGGCAAAACGTATTTAGCACTTGCTTTTGCACTGCGCGCTTTAAAAAATCACGAAATATCACGCATTATTCTCACGCGTCCTGTTATTGAAGCCGGAGAATCACTTGGGTTTTTGCCGGGCACTTTGCAAGACAAGTTAGATCCCTATATTCGACCACTCTATGATGCGCTTATAGATTTAGAAGGAACACAAACCGTTGGAGGCTGGATCCAAAATCGTACGCTCGAAATTGCACCTTTGGCGTATATGAGGGGAAGAAGCCTTAACCATGCATTTGTTATTTTGGATGAAGCGCAAAATACCACACATGCACAAATGAAGCTCTTTTTGACTCGACTTGGTTTTGGTTCTCGTTTTGTTATAACTGGAGATATTACACAAAAGGATGTTGCTGGAACAAGCGGACTTATCTCGGCTCAAAAGATTTTAGGCAACCTTGGCGATATTGCTTTTGTAACGCTTGACAGAAATGATATTGTGCGACATAGCTTAGTTGCTTCTATTGTTGATGCCTACGATGCGTTTGAAAAGCTCAGGTCTTAAGATCTCTGCTAAAACTTGCGTTGTAGGGGAGTTGTAAGGTATATATTGGTATAATAGCGTGTACGTATAACAAAACTAAAGGTGGATCATGGTGGAGCATTCGTATAACTTTTATTGCGACGAAGAAGTAGACAGCATATTAGAAGAAGACGAAATGATGCATATTTGCAGCTACGTTTTGCAAGATCAACAGGTACAACGTTCCTGTAATGTTTCGATTTCCATTGTGACAGACGAACATATTCACACGCTTAATAAAACGTGGCGCAATCAAGATAGACCAACTGATGTTATTTCCTTAGAATGTGAACGCCCCGATGACCCTGATTTAGCAAACGGAGAAGTTTGCGAATTGGGTGACATTGTTCTTGCTCCTAACTATATTGCCCGCCAAGCAGATTCGTTTCATATGGCGCATGAAGACGAGTGCAGACTTCTTTTGATACACGGTATGCTTCATCTACTAGGATATGATCACCTTACGGACGATGAGGCACAGGTTATGGAAGCGCTTGAAGATCGCCTGCTTTTAGAAGTTGGTACAACCCGTCATGTAGGCCATGTTACGCTTACCAGACACCGTGGGGAAGAGTAGCTATGATCCCTGGCAAACATCCCACACATCCCACTTTTAGACGATCATTTTTATTTGCCATTCAGGGGTTTCGCTCAGCTATTCATCAAGAGCGCAATATTCGAGTTATGCTTGTAGCTGGTGTTATAGGATGTGTATTGGGGTTTCTCGTTTGCTTTGATGCACTTGCATGGTGTATTTATATTTTGTGTTGCGGCTGCGTAATTTCGGCCGAACTTTTTAATACCTCCATCGAGGCAGTTGTCGACTTGGTATCTCCGGAGTTTCATCCTCTTGCAGGGAAAGCAAAAGATATTGCAGCAGCTGCTGTTTGGGTATTATGCCTGATGGTTGGTGTTGTTGGTTTAGGCTTATACCTGCGAGCTTTAGGGTTACTTTAGAGTTTTATTTAATTGGTGTAGATCAATACAAAGGAGCAACGTTTGTGTTTACCAGCGGTTTTGTAAGTTTGGTAGGAAGACCAAGTGTTGGCAAATCAACGCTTTTAAATGCATGCTACGGAGGAAAAATAGCAATTACCTCTCGTGTGGCTCAAACCACACGAAGGCGCATGCGTGCAGTTCTTACCGATGACAACTCTCAGATTGTTATTGTTGATACTCCAGGTTTGCATAAGCCTAAAGATGCCTTAGGTAAAGAGCTCAATCAAACCGCGCTTGCTGAGCTTAAAGATGTAGACGTGGTTGCTCATTTAATTGACGCATCTCAAGAAGTAGGGCGCGGTGATGCATGGGTCGCTCATCATATTCAACAGAGCTTGGCTCCTTTTAAATTACTGGTAATTACCAAAGCGGATAAAGTTGATGCTGCAACTGTTACAAAACAACTTGAAGCGGCTTCAAAGCTTGCAAATTATGATCAAACGCTTGTAGTAAGCGCGCGTAAAAACTTTAACGTTGATACTTTTTTGCAGATTGTGCGCAAGCATCTTCCAGCTGGTCCCTATTGGTTTCCAACCGATATGGATGTTGATATGTCCGATAAAGATTTGATTGCAGAGTTTATCCGCGAAAAAGTTCTTAATCTTACCCGCGATGAAATCCCCCATAGTGTTGCTGTTGATGTCTCTGAATTTGAATGGCATCATCATGATGTCTGTGCAATTCGCGCGCAAATCATCGTTGAACGTGAGGGACAAAAGGCTATTATTATTGGAAAACGTGGAACGCTTATCAAAAAGATTGGCGTTGAGGCTCGTAAGGATATAGAAAAATTATTGGGAGCACGTGTCTTTTTAGATTTAGTGGTATGTGTTGTTCCCTTATGGCGAAAAGATGCTTCAGAGATTAAAAAATTAGGCTATGTACATCAAGATTAGCCTAGCTTTTGGATTTTTTTGTCTTTTGCTGTACACGGTAGGTAAATCTGACATGCTCTTATATAAAACCTATAAACCATGCATACGTTAGCGTTACACGCAAAGCACAGATTGGGTGCTCATGAATCGAAGAAAACTCATTAGAAAACACGCGCTTATTATTGATCACCGTACTAAGCTCAAAGAAAAAGATAGAATACTCACACTTGTCTGTGATGATGGAACGCAGCGTCAAGCAATTGCAAAAGGTGCTCTTAAACCGGGTGGAAGATTTGCAGGTGTTTGTGAATTTGCTCATGAAGCAGATTTTCTCTTAGCTGAGGGTGCTTCATTAGATATTGTTCAAGAAGCTGTGAGTATTTGTCCGCATAAAACATTGCGCGAGCTCCCTGATGCTTTTGCCGCAGCCTGTGTGGTTTGTGAGCTTGCACGTTATACAACGTTTCCTGATTTGCCCAATCCCTTTATGTTCAACATTTGCTCGCGCGCGCTCAGCTTATGCGAGACCATTAATTCATATACCGCGTTGTTGGCATTAGTTGTTGCTTACACGTTTAAAGTTTTAGCGCACGAAGGATATCGGCCGATTCTTTCATCGTGCATTTACTGCGGAGAAGCTGATATTGCTTATTTTTCTGCTACTTCGGGGGGCAGCATATGTACAAGTTGTGCTCATGATATTGATGGTCTTTCAGAAATAACGCCCTCAGAAGTTCAGCTTTTAGAATTCATGTTGAGAAATGTGTTTGACAAGATCATACATAACGATTATGACCCAAAAACAATGTATAACTTAGGACTTCTGGCACATCAATGGGCAGCTACTCATTTGGACGTGCGTCTTCGTGCGTTTGAGTTCTTTCTCCAGATTTAAAACAGGTCAAAGCTGTTAAGAAAGCATTGTTATTTACATTTTCTTTCACAGAGCGCACCTATTTACAAAAACTTGTGAGCAATATTACAAACGCTTTCTCCAAAGCGTACATACAGCCCTGTTGCGCATACATCACAAAAGAAAATGCAGCACCTGTGCATCAACACATGTGTAGTTTTTGGTTAGCTTTCTTTGCTTTACAAGAAAAAGATGGTATTCTGTTAAAGGTTCGTACCTTCAACTTGGATTGTGGTCTACACCTTGACGCTTTCCCAGTTTAAGGCAAATTTTTTACAGAAAGGTGGAAACTCCTATGGCAGTTTCAAAAGAGCGTAAAGCAGAGCTTATCAAGCAATTTGGTAAGGACGAGAAAGACTCTGGTTCTGCAAGTGTACAGGTTGCATTGCTTACCGAGCGTATTAAAGGTCTTACCGAGCATGTTAAGCTTCACAAGCACGACTACCACACTCGTCGTGGTTTGCTGATGCTTGTTGGTAAACGTCGTAACCTTTTGGGTTATATCAAACGACAAAATGTTGAAACATACCGTAGCCTTATTAAGAGCTTGGGTATTCGTGACAACATTCAATAGTTGTATAAAAAGCACCCACTTCGGGTGCTTTTTTACATTGGGCAAGCCCTTCTACAATGGGGTAGAAGGAGATAATCGAGGATTTTATGTCAAAAGTTAGCTATGAGTTCGATCTGTTCAACAAACACTACAAACTAGAATCAGGTGAGCTTGCAAAACAAGCAACTGGTCAATGCTTAGTATCATGTGGTGATTCTACCGTTAATCTTACCGTTGTTGTTTCAAAAGAACGCAAAAATTATGACTTCTTCCCACTTACGGTTGATTTTATCGAAAAAATGTATGCCGTTGGTCGTATACCTGGCGGCTATCTTAAGCGCGAAGCTCGTCCAACCGAAAAAGCAACGCTTACTGCACGTATGATCGACCGTCCAATTCGTCCTTCTTTTCCTGATGGTTTTAGAAACGAAGTCCAAATTGTTGCGATGCCTTTAGTTGCAGATCAAATTCATCCAGTTGATACCATTTGCGTTATGGGTGCGTCAGCGGCTATGTATACAGGTGGTGTTCCTTTCGAGGGGCCGCTTGCATGCGTTCGTATTGGTCGTGATAAAACTACGGGTGAGTATCTTGTTAACCCAACTTATGAAGAGCGCAAAAACTCTGATCTTGATCTTGAACTTGCAGGTTCAGAAACCTTTATTTCCATGCTTGAGGCTGGTGCCGAGGAAATTTCTGAAGATGATATGCTTGACGCCATGGCGTTTGGTCAAAAAGCTATTGCAGCATTTTGCGCTGAGCAGAAAAACTTCTTTGCTAAATATGAAGCTGTTAATGGTGTATGCGAAAAGAAGAGCTACGAGCTTGATGAACCTATTGAAGAGGTTCACAATCGCGTGTTTGCTCACTTTGACGAGATGAGCGCTGCCTTAAAAGACGCTGATAAACTCAGCCGTATGGATAAAGTTGAAGCGCTTAAGGCTGCAATCGTTGAAGAGTTTACAGAAGATGAGCAAGCAGAATGGGAACTTGCGATTCCTGCCGAGCTTAAAAGTCTTGAAAAACACGCTATGCGTAAAATGGTTGTAGAAACTGGAGAGCGTGTTGACGGTCGTAGCGCTACTGAAGTTCGTCCGCTTATGGTAAAAGGTGACTACTTACCGCTGGTTCATGGTTCGGGCTTATTCCAACGTGGACAGACACAAGTTCTTTCAATTGCCACACTTGGTATGCTTAGCGAATGGCAACGCCTTGACACGATAGAGCCTACCGAAGGCAAACGTTATATTCACCATTATAATTTCCCACCATATTGCACAGGCGAGACTGGTCGCTTAGGTTCACCAAAACGCCGTGAAATCGGTCATGGAAATCTTGCCGAACGTGCGCTTCTGCCCGTTATTCCTTCTGAGGAAGAGTTCCCTTATGCAATACGTGTTGTCTCGGAGGTTATGGAGTCTAATGGCTCATCATCTATGGCGTCTACCTGCGGTTCTACTCTTGCTCTTATGGATGCAGGCGTTCCTATTAAGCGTCCTGTATCTGGAGTTGCTATGGGTCTTATTCAAGAAGAGGGCAAGACAGTTGTTCTTACCGATATTCAAGGTTTGGAAGACTTCCTTGGCGATATGGACTTTAAAGTGACAGGTACCACAAAAGGTATTACTGCCATGCAAATGGACAATAAAGCTACTGGATTAACGCCAGAAATTTTGCGTCAAGCCCTCAAACAGGCTCATGAAGGTCGTATGCATATTCTTGATGCTATGTTGGCTGCTGTTCCTCAAACGCGTACTGCTACGAAAGAAACAGCGCCTCAAATTATCAGCATGAAAATTCCTGTTGATAATATTCGCGACGTTATTGGTTCGGGCGGAAAAGTTATTCGCGCAATCCAAGATGAAACGGGTGCAACAGTAGAGATTCAAGAAGACGGTAGTGTATTTATTTCGGGTGTAGGTGACGCTGGCAAACTGGCACAAGATCGTATTTTGGCGATTATTAAAGTTCCAGAAGTCGGCGAAGAATATACTGGTCGAGTTGTAGGTATTCAGCCCTTTGGTGCATTTGTAGAGATTCTTCCTGGAAAAGATGGTTTATTACACATCTCTCGTGTTGCACAAGGACGAGTTAACAAAATTGAGGACGTTCTATCCGTTGGCGATGAAGTACGTGTTCGCGTCTTAGACGTTGATGATAAGGGTAAAATTTCTCTTGACCGCCTTGATAAACCCGAAGTTGCTCAAAATGATGGACAACATGCTTATGCACCCGAAGCACGCACAGCTCGTCCATATACCCCACGTGCGCAGCACAAACATTTTTCACTGAAAGAAGATGCTTCGGCTCCTTCTTCTCACAGACAGCTGCGTCGTCATCACGAAGTTCATGACGAAGACTAACTAACAAGGTTTGCTTTTTTCGTTTGAACCTTTGTAGTGGTTTTAATTGGTTTAACTTGTAAAGAGTCGCTTTTTGCGACTCTTTTTTACGATATTTTCATTGATAAAGCTAATTTCAGGTACAATAAATATATGACTTTTTACTTATTTGTTAGTCATCTTAATTTACAACTTAACATATGCAACGGCATATGATTACATTTTGGATCAATTTCTAGAGAAGGGTTTTTCTATATATGCCAAAAAAAACTAAAGCTTTAAAGATTATTCCATTGGGCGGTTTAGATGGAATTGGTAAAAACATGACTGCATTTGAATGCGGCGACGATCTAATCGTTATCGACTGTGGTCTTATGTTCCCCGATGACAATCAACCGGGCATTGATCTTGTTCTCCCAGATTACACCTATATTCTTGAGCATGCCGATAAGCTTCGTGGAATTCTTATTACCCACGGACATGAAGATCACATTGGCGCTATCCCATATTTGCTCGCCGATCTTCATCGTAAAGTTCCCATTTATTCAAGCAAACTAAGCTTAGGCTTCATTAACGCCAAACTTGCCGAACACAAGGTTGTAAGTCCAAAGCTTTGTGAAGTAAAAAATGGTGATCGCATTCAGCTTGGTTCGTTTGAAGTTAATTTCTTCTCAATTACACACTCTATTCCCGGTGCTTTGGGAATGTATGTAAAGACTTCTGCAGGGAGCTTTTTACACACAGGTGATTTCAAATTTGATCAAACTCCTATTGATGGCGTTACAACTAATTTCAATGCGATTTGTCGCTTTGCAGAAGAGGGTATAGACGTATTACTTGCCGATTCAACTAATGCAACACGTCCTGGTTTTACGCCCTCTGAATCAAGTGTTGGGCCATCGTTACGCCATATTATCAAAAATGCTAAAGGGCGTGTTTTTGTTGCGTCATTTTCAAGTCACATCCATCGTATTCAGCAGGTATGTGACGCTGCAGTGTCTGTGGGAAGAAAAGTGGTAGTCACGGGTCGCTCTATGATTACCAACACGCGTATTGCGCGTGACTTAGGTTACTTAAAAATTTCTCCCAATAATATTATCGATGCATTTGACCTAGATACGCTCCCAGACGACAAAATAGTTGTTATGTGTACAGGTAGTCAAGGTGAGCCCATGAGCGCTCTTGCGCGCATGGCAACCGGAGATCATAAGTCCTTAACAATTACCGCCTCTGATACGGTTATCATTTCGGCCACACCTGTTCCTGGCAATGAAAAAAGTGTTCAAGGCGTCATAAATCTTCTTTCAAAAACTGGTTGCGATGTCTATGACCGCAGTAAAACATTGGTGCATGTTTCGGGCCATGCAAGTCAGGAAGAGCTTAAACTCTTGCTTGCTATGACGCATCCGCGCTATTTTGTTCCTGTGCATGGTGAGGCAGTTCACCAGCGCGAGCATGCTAAACTCGCACAAAGGATGGGCATTAAACCCGACCACATATTTATTGCTGATAATGGCGATGAACTCATTCTTAAAAACCATAAGTTAAGTTGGGGAGATCCTGTCAATTCGGGCGTTATTTATGTTGATGGTTTATCAGTAACCGATGCTAATCCTGTTGTTTTCCGTGACCGTCAAAAACTCTCGCGCGATGGTATATTCTTCTGTGTTGCAACTGTTACCAATCAGCATAAATTGGCCGATGTTGAGCTGTCATGCCGTGGTGTTTCATTTAATTTGGACGACATTTCACAAGAGGCGCTTAACTCCATTAAAAACTATGTTGAAGTAAAAGCACAACATGAAAATGTAACCATAGAGTCATACCAACAGGGGATTCGTCGAGCACTTTCTCAGCTCCTGTGGTCTCAAACTCGTACCCGTCCCATGATCATTCCTGTGGTTATGGAGGTTTAAATGGCTCAGGCACAAGGAAGAAAACTTAAACGAACTAAACATACTCAACAAACAAATCAACTTTCTGCGCCAGTTCGCGACATTATAGGAATCCTTATTGCTACCGTTGCCACGGTTATCCTCTTTTCTTTGTTTGTAGGAACACAGGCTTTGTTTACAAAAGGATTTAAAGACGCACTCGAATTTTGTTTTGGTGTTTGTGCTCAACTTTTGGCGTACGCTTTGTATGTGCTTAGCTTTACATTTTTTACCAATAATCAACGCATTCGCTTTTCACGAGTGTGCGTTGGGTTGGTGCTAATATTTTTGAGTCTGCTTGCTTCGGTAACGCTTATCTGTATTGAGCCTTACGCAACGCGCGATTTTGTCCTAAGCTCAGAAGTTTTTATCCATCAAGGTGGTATCTGCGGTGCAGGTATTGGCTGGGTACTGTATGAATACGTGGGCAAAGTCGTTGGTCTTGCTCTTATGTGCAGCACCATTCTTATTGGTGCTGTTATCTGCGGTTTACCTCTTTCAACACTACTGAATGCGCTGGTGGCATCATTACAAGATTTCTGCGAACATGTGTTTCTCAGCGTGCAGCGTCACCCTTCCGTTTTTGAGGACAATCATTTTGGTATGTCGGCAGATTCGCCTCGCATGGCCTCTTCAAAGGCACAACGTTCTCAAGATGTTGATGAGATGAAAACAACGTTTCTGGGTGCGCGTAAGACAACCGTTCTTGAGCGCACGCCTCGTGGAGCGTCCGCTGTTACAACTTCTGAAACCAAAAGCCCAGAAGAAGAGTCTCAAGCACGAAAAACAGAATTGCTCACACGCAATGTTATTACACCAGCAACATCTCGTACATCACATGATGAAAGCGATACTGTAGGCACGTCCAAACAGCCATTTTTATCAAAACTGATACCTTTTCATACGCAAAGTGATAAAGTGGTTCAACAAAAATCGGCAGAACACCTGCAAAATGAGAAAGAAACAGCTGATACGCCCACAGATGATATTCCAGAGTTCTTGCGTACCCCTCATTTGGCGTCTTCGGCGCAGCATATCCAACCACACATGGGCAAAAAAGTTGCCAAAAATGCCCATGATATTACTTCTGAAACTTCTTCTGATTCAAAAACCTCACGCGGTAAGAGCGCGCCAACTTCACACACAACCAAGGCAGCAGCTACTACACAAACTCACGATGCGACACCTGCGTCCGTTGTGCGTGCCAAACAACCTGCAGTTACACGTCCTGGTGATAGTGACTCAGATTATAAGTTGCCTAGTCTTTCAATGCTTAACTCTAATCCTAAAAGCGCGCAAAGCGCTTCAAGCACGCAAGATTTGGAAAATACTATGGAGCGCTTGCAGGGAACGCTGCTTGAATTTGGCTTACATAGTACTGTTGTTGATTATGTATCGGGCCCCCTTGTTACAACGTTTCGAGTTGAAATGGGGGAGGGCGAACGCGTTAATAAAATTCGGAATCTTGAAGACGATATTGCGCTCACCCTTGCTGCCGAAAAGGTTCGTATATTTGCACCTATTCCGGGTACTTCCTACGTTGGTATCGAAATTCCTAATGCAGTACGTCAAAATGTTTGTTTAGGAGATGTGCTTCCTTTTGCAACAGGTGGACCTTTACAGGTTGCAGTTGGTCGTGATTCAAGTGGAAAGCCTGTTATTACCGACATCTCTAAAATGCCACATATGCTCGTAGCAGGAACAACGGGCTCTGGTAAGTCGGTTATGATCAATTCGATGATTATGTCGCTTTTAATGCGAACAACACCTAAGCAGGTGCGCCTTATTATGGTTGACCCTAAACGCGTTGAATTTAGCGCATATAACGGATTGCCGCATCTCTATGTGCCGGTTGTTACGGAGCCACGACAAGCAGCCTCTGCCTTGCAGTGGGCGGTTTCAGAAATGGAGCGTCGCCTTAAGCTTTTTGAACGTGCAGGAGCGCGTAATATTTTGAGTTACAACAAAATGGTTAAGCAGGGCAAATTTGATGATGAAGAAAAAACCGTTGATCCACTTCCATATCTCGTGGTAATTATTGATGAGTTGTCAGACCTTATGATGGTTGCAGGAAAAGACGTTGAGGCTTCAATTGTTCGTATTGCGCAACTTGCTCGTGCTGCAGGTATTCATCTTGTTGTTGCAACACAGCGTCCAAGCGCAAATGTTGTAACTGGATTAATTAAGTCAAATATTGACTCACGCGTTGCTCTTAAAGTTTCCTCAGGTATCGATTCGCGCGTTATTTTGGACGAAACGGGTGCTGAACGTCTTTTAGGCAATGGAGATATGCTGTTTAAGGATCGAGGACTTGAGCCCAAACGTGTGCTAGGCTGTTATACTTCTGATGCTGAGATTAATTCGGTCGTTGATTTTATCCGTGCGCAGGCAGAGCCTGATTATCACGAGGAGATTCTTTCGCAGGTTATTCCAAGCCAGCTTAATGCTTCGAGCTCTGGGCAAGACCGCAGTGATGATGATCCGCTCATTTGGGAAGCTGCACAAATCGTAGTTGATTCTCAACAAGGAGCAACATCAAATCTTCAGAGAAGATTAAGTGTTGGATACGCGCGTGCTGGTAGAATTATGGATATGCTAGAGGCAAAAGGAATAGTTGGCCCGCCCAATGGTTCAAAGCCTCGCGATGTACTTATGAATAAGGATCAACTTGAAGAATTTAAAACACAAGAAGCTGCTTATAAGGAGGTTTAAGAATGTCACGCCCACGTTTTAGTGAAATGCTTTTTGATAGAAGACGTCAACTTGGTTTATCGATCGCACAAGCATCTCATGTTTTGCGTCTTAAACCTCAAGTTTTGCAAGCTTTTGAAGACGGTGATTTCCCTTCTATACCAAAAAGCGGATATGCGCAAGGGATGTTGTCCTCATATGCTCGTTATTTAGGGCTTAATACGCGTGTGATTGTGAGTCAGTTTAGTAACGACTTAGCTCATTTTGAATCTTCACAAGGAACTCGTGCTGCTGGAAGTCAGATTGACACAACGTCTCGTATGACTTCTCGCCGCTTAAGTGGTACTATTGCCACTCGTACGCCACAAGATTTTCAAGGCAGAAGTGGTCTTTTGCCAACATCAGGCGGTTATGCTGGCGACATGCACGACTTCGCGACTACAAGCGAAGTACACTCGCGCGAAACCGGCTCAACTGTTTCAAGTTTACCCGAACGTCATTATGGACGATATAATACCTCCGCGCTTATGCAGTCGAAGGTGCGCTGCTCTCGTGGTGGCTATCCTGATCGCCCTTTTACCAATCGTCAATCAGGCTATATGTTTGACGCTGAGAATGACTCTCGGCGTAACCATAACCCTCAAGCTCAACCTTATGGTTATGGTAGTGATTCGGTTCAAACGCGCTCACCTCGTGACTACAACTACGTAGATGATCTTCACTATGATGGAGCTCGTCCTTATGAAGCTGCATCATCTCAAATTGGGCGTCGGCGTTCTCGCAATATTGCTTCTGCTACGCGCCCTCAAGTGAACAGACAACAACGCCGCTCATCTTCAGCTGCTCGTAATTCCCGTCAGATGGCCAATCAACCTTTGTGGAGACGTCTTTTGTTATGGCTATTTGATGATCCACGTCGTTTGGCTATACTCGGTGCGGTTCTGTGCGTTTTTCTGCTTTCATGTGTCATTATTTTCTCTATCAATTCCTGTGTAAAAAATTCTCTCTCATCAGGAAAAACTGTTACGGTTACCGCAGCTGATACTTCTGAAACTAAAAAACAATCAGACGATTCTAAAACCGATGATGTTGCCTCGCAAGCTGCAAAGGATAAAGCTGCTCGTGAAGAAGAAGAGTCTCATAATACAACCGAAGTTGAAGTAAGTGTTAACGATGGGGAAGTCAGTTGGGTAGAGATTGTTAATGACGGTAAAAGTCAAATCGCTCAACAGGTGACTGGACCTTGGAGTCAAACATATGTGGTGACCGATTCCATTACCGTACAAGTAAGCAATCCCGGAGCAGTTCGTGTTACAAAAAATGGCACGCCTGTTAAGTTTGACACAAAAACTGCAGGTATTGGTTCTGTTACGATCAAAGGAACTAAACCCGAAAGTGAATCGAAAGATTCTGATGAGTCCGTGGATACTAACACAGGTAACACTTCTGCAGACAACAAGAGTGCTTCAAAGAAGGAACAGGTTTCTTCTCAAAAGTCAGAAAAGAAATCAAATAAGACTACCCATAAAAAGAGCTCATAACTACCCGCTAACAGATGTATTTTACTTTGTTTCATCTGTAGTGAGTTTAGTAGGAAAGGAAAGAACATGGCCAAAGAAGCAAGTTTTGACATTGTTTCGGAAGTAAATATGCAAGAAGTAGACAATGCTTTTCAGCAATGTGCGCGTGAACTTACGCAACGCTATGACCTCAAGCAAACAGGAGCCAGCATTGAATTTTCTAAACAAGATGCTCTCTTTACTATTGAAGCTCCATCAGAATTTGTTGCTTCGCAGGTCATTGATGTTTTGCGTACCAAACTTGCTAAACGTTCCATCGATTTATCAGCACTTAAGGTAAATAAGCCGCAAAGTGCTTCTGGAGCTTCGGTTCGCCAAACGGCAAGCCTTATACAAGGCATTTCTAAGGAAGTCTCAAAAAAGATTGCTCAAGATATTCGTAATTTAAAGCTTAAATGTAAAGCTGTAGTTGAGGGTGAGAAATTACGTGTGAGTTCTGCTTCTCGTGATGTTTTGCAGTCAGTTATTGCGGCTTTAAAAGACCAAGATTACGGTCAGCCTCTGCAATTTACTAATTATCGATAAGCTTACTTTCTTGGCAGTTACTTATCCAGCGTAGCTCATATTTTGCGCATGTACATTCTTGTATGGCTATGCGTTATGGCAGGTTGAGCTCATTGGTTATACTTTCGGACAAAGGATTTCTTTTTTAACTATGAATACATCTATGGACACATTACCTTCAAATGTTTCTTCAACTGCTGTATCTTCCAAAGACAAAACAGCTGAGCCGTCAGGCGTTTCAAAACAACCTAAAGCAAGTTGTTTATTTGTAACACTTGGCTGCGCTAAAAATCAGGTTGACACCGACCGCATGCGTGCTCTTTTACTTAAAAGCGGTTTTGAAGAAAGCCGTGACGCTGAATCTGCCGATGTGGTTATTATTAATACCTGCTCATTTTTGGAATCCGCTACATCTGAGTCCATTGAAGTTACCCTCGATTTAGCACAAAAGAGGACATCTGGTATCAAAAAATTGCCGATTATTATGTGCGGATGCGTTCCTTCTCGTTACGGAGTTTCGCTTGATAAAGAGCTGCCTGAAGTATCTGCCTTCGTGAAAGCTACTGATGAAGACTCAATTGTGGGCATCGTATCTGATGTGCTGGGTATCGAGCATCCAACGTTCTCATTTTCACAAGAACTTTCTGCGCGCGCGCTCAGAACTATAGAAGGTACCAGTGCGTTTGTTAAGATTTCTGAAGGTTGTGATAGGTACTGCGCCTTTTGTGCAATTCCTTTTATTCGCGGTCATTATGCTTCGCGTTGCCCAGAAGAAATCTTTGATGAAATTAGTATGCTTATGGAAGGCGGCGTTAAAGAGATTATTCTCATTGGCCAAGACACTGGTATTTGGGGAGAAGATTTCTCGTCACGTGGTGCAGCTTCTGTGTTACATAAGGATTCTGATCTTCATGACCCTTCGTCTGCAAGCAGTTTTGACAAAAACTCCACTCAACATGAGAGCATGAATCTTGCGTGGTTGCTCCGCGAAGTAGCGCGCATTGTTCGTCCATATAAAGCATGGATTCGCGTGCTCTATTTGCAGCCCGAAGGTATGACCGAAGACCTCATTGCCACCATTCGCGATACGCCTGAAGTTTTGCCTTACATTGATATTCCTATTCAGCACTGTAATGAGCGTCTCTTAAAAAAGATGGGTCGAAGTGGTTCGGCTTCGCAGCTTCATAAACTCTTTGCACATTTGCGGCACGAAATCCCGCAAATGGTACTGCGTACCACTGGTATGGTAGGATTTCCTACAGAAACCGATGAAGAAGCAGCGGAGCTGGTTGATTTCTTTAAACAAGAAGAATTTGATTATATGTCGGTGTTTTCTTATTCTCAAGAGCTTGGTACCACCGCTGCTAAAATGCGTGGTCAGATCAGCGCCGAAATAAAGCTCGAGCGCACACAAACACTCCGTGATACTGCAGAAGAGCTTGGATTTGCAGCAACTGCTAAACACGTCGGCGAAGTTGTGGACGTTATTATTGACAGCGTCGACATGGATTCGCCCGATAAAGAGCGCATTGGTCACGCTTGGTTCCAAGCTCCAGACTGCGATGGTTGCGTTCATATTTTGGATACAGACGCCAATCCAGGGGATGTTGTACGTGTTAAACTTAAAGAAGCATATTGTTATGAATTAGTGGGAGAGTTGGTGTAGCACCGATGAAAAACACTCAAAACACTACTGCGCCAGAGTATAGAATATGGACATTAGCCAATATTGTTACCATTGCACGCGTTATACTTGTTCCTCTCTGGGCTCTTTTAGCGTCTTATGTGTGGAACAATAATGTTTTGTGCTTGATACCTTGTGATGCTATGGCGCAAACGACCCAGCAGCCTGGTGCATGTTCGTGTTTTGACCTTGGCTCACTTATGGTGTTTCTTGTGTTTGTCATTTTGTCATTAAGCGATAAACTCGATGGCTATCTTGCACGAAGTCGTAACGAAATTACGGTATTCGGTAAATTTTTAGACCCTATTGCAGACAAAATTTTAGTTGTGACTGCACTCATCTTTTTACTGGAAAAATCTGTTTATCCTGCCTGGATGCTCATGATTATTGTAGGCCGCGAATTTTTAATTTCTGCGCTTCGCATGCTTGTTGCTTCCCATGGCGTTGTGGTAGCAGCATCTGGTCTTGGAAAAGTAAAAACAGCCCTCACTTTAGTGGCAATATGCGCACTTTTACTGCGCCCTTGCTTGCCTTGGGCTAACATTCAGATAGTCATTCAATCTGTTGGTCTCTTTGAATTGCTTCTTGCTGTTGCTCTTACGGTTTGGTCGGGAATTGATTATGTAATAAAGTCCTGGAGTGTGATAACAGATGGGAAAAGCTCTTAAACAGTGCAGCTATGATCAAAATTCACAACTGGGTGCTCTTATACCGTATGTGGCTTTAGAGACGCCCACATTACCTGATAACTATAGACAGGTTCATGAATCATCGTATCAAGCTATGGTTGAGCCCTTTGTGGGAATTTCACAAGATCTAACTGATACAGCTTCTCAAGTCCTTGTAAAGCTTAACCAAGCAGGACTAACCATGAGTACCGCAGAATCATGCACGGGTGGCATGATTTCAACGGTTCTTACAGCCGTTCCTGGTTCATCTTCGTGCTTCTTAGGCTCATGCGTTAGTTATGCCATCCCAATAAAAAAACGGATTTTGAGGGTGTCGTCAACGCTGCTTGATACTCAGTCTTTAGGTGCTGTTTCTTCATTTTGCGCACTTCAAATGGCTTTAGGCGTTCGTACAAAGTTTTTAAGCGATGTAAGCGTGTCAGTTACTGGTATTGCAGGACCTGGTGGAGAAGAGCCTCATAAGCCCGTTGGTACCGTTTGGATTTGTGCAAGCTCTGCTTGGCATACTACCTTGCGCTGCATTCATGCCAAAGGAACCAGATTTGCAGTACGTGCATATACCACAAAGGTTGCTCTCTCTATGATGTCTGATGTGCTTGATGAATATCTTGGTGCACAAGATGCTCATACTTGTTCGAAATTACAATAAGTGACTGATTGTGCTTTAAGCTGCACATCTGTTGTGCTTGTGTTCTGTATTGAGTGATATTTTGTGTTTGTGTTCATAGTACTGTATGGATTTGTCGGCCGAAGGGTGGCTATTCTCTAATCGTGCAAGTTAGCGCCAAGTTATGTGCATGTTTTGTTGAGTATTATAAAACTGTAATTGACATAGAACGCATGTTCGTTATATACTGTCGGATAAATCGATATAAGGAGAAGCCATGAGCAAAACCAAGCAAGTTTCACGTGAGATACATGAAAAAACCTATGGCGAAGAACGCGATAAACAGCTGGAAACCACTACAGCTGAAATTGAAAAGCGTTTTGGTAAAGGCTCTATTATGAAGTATGGTGATTCGGGTCCAGATCTCGAAGTTGAAGCTATACCAACAGGCGCGCTTTCTTTGGATGTTGCTTTGGGTATCGGCGGAGTTCCTCGTGGCCGTATTATAGAAATTTACGGTCCTGAGTCATCGGGCAAAACGACACTATCTCTTGAAATTCTTGCTGAGGCTCAAGCTTTAGGTGGCGTTGTTGCATTTATCGATGCAGAACATGCGCTGGACCCTAATTATGCTGCACGTATAGGTGTTGATATTGATGAAGTATTAATTTCGCAACCCGATACAGGCGAGCAAGCATTAGAGATTTGTGACATGTTGGTACGCTCAGGTGCTATTGATGTTGTTGTTGTCGACTCAGTTGCTGCTCTAGTTCCGCGCGCCGAAATTGAAGGTGAGATAGGGGAGACAACCGTAGGTCTTCAAGCTCGCTTAATGAGTCAGGCATTGCGGAAATTAGCTGGTTCTTTATCTAAATCAAAAACTACCTGTATTTTCATCAATCAGTTACGTGAAAAGATTGGTGTTATGTTTGGTAATCCTGAAACAACTCCTGGTGGACGTGCGCTTAAGTTTTTCTCCTCTGTACGTTTGGATATTCGTCGTGTTGAAACGCTTAAAAAGAATAACGATATGATCGGCAATCGTGTGCGCGTAAAGGTTGTAAAGAATAAAGTTGCTCCTCCATTTAAACAAGCAGAATTTGACATTATGTACGGAACAGGTATTTCTAAAGAGGGAACTGTTTTGGACATGGCTGCAGAACTTGGTATTGTTCAAAAAAGTGGTGCATGGTTTAACTATGGAGAACAGCGCTTGGGTCAGGGTCGCGAAGCTGTTAAGGAATTTCTCGTACAAAATCCCGATCT